>JAYXXU010000150.1:0-9046 GCA_036019135.1 Pseudomonadota bacterium
ACTCGCAAAACATTGAGCTTTTCAAAGACCAAGCAGAACCATGAGGCTGTACTGCACGCCTTCATCGTGCAGTACAATCACGAGGTCAGGCAAAAATATGAAACACGTCTGATTTAGACACTACCAATACTTCGAAAAATTATTAATCTTGGCATCAAATTCAGGAGAAATGGAAAGATTTTATAGTTTGGAGCTGCCTGTTTTTAACAAGCTAACGTTTTCAGCTTGCAGAGGTATTCGAGTAGACAATAGTGTTGTTAGAGAGCACAAAGACAATCTTAAATTGGATTTCTATCGGCAGCTTAAGTTGTTCGCTGAGAAGCATCAAGTGCTTTACGAAGTTCCCAGTGAAGGGGATGTCAGGGAGAAATTGTTCAAGCTAGGCTATAACGTTCAGGATTATAGTCTTGATTTTTTGCTTGATTTTTTGCCTTCGCGTGATGGCTACTCCGATGACCTGCGAAGCCTTCGAAAGACGAATAAAACGTATAGAATATTTAATTCAATTTCGTCTGGTTCTAATCGACTGAGACCGATAGTTGAATCCCACTGGACTTCAACATCAAGAATATACCATAAGTCGCCAAACCTTCAGAACATATCCAAAAAATATCGGAATATTTTTATCCCTGATGAAGGGATGTCTCTTTGTTACGTGGATTATGACCAGTTTGAAGTTGGCATTATGGCAGCCATTTCATCTGATCCAAAAATGAAGGATATATATGAAAATGGAGACGCCTATAACGATTTTTCTGTTCGCGTATTTAATGATGAAGGAATGAGGAAAACGGCAAAAATATTGTTTCTTTCTTATGTGTATGGAATGTCCCTCGAAAACATTGCCAGCGCTGTTAAAGGGTTGGGAGGGAATCAAAAAAATGCTCTCGAGTATTTCTCTGGTTTTTCTGTGTTTGAGGCTTGGAAAGAATCGATAAATAATGAGTTCTTGAAAAATGGCAGGGTTTCGACTATCGCCGCTAATTATTTAAACAGATACTCAGATTCTGAGTTAACTGACAAGGAGAAAAGGATCTCAGTCAATCATGTTATTCAGGGTACTGCTACATATATTTTTAAGAGAGCGCTGTTAGAACTTTCTGAACTTGAAGGAGTTCAAATACTAATACCAATGCATGATGCTGCTTTATTTCAGCATACAAACGAAGTGGAACCTCATTCAGTGGTTAAAATCTTTGAAGATGTAATGACTAGGGAGCTGTCCAGAAAGGTAGTCGGCAAGGCGTCTATTGAGCCATTTTATAAGATAAGTAATTAAACACATGCAAGTCGAGAGACGATATAACAAGGCGCTGCTGTCGGACAAATTTTCCGCTGCGCTACAAGCTAGCCGCAAATGCGGGCGTTAAAATCCGCAAAAACGTGAGCCAACCCAACCATTAGGTCAGCCCACACTCGACCAACTTACTTAAAATAAGCCCCTTCGCGCTTGGTATGATCGGTCTTGTCGATCACCCGCGCCAGCTCAGGAATTTGTGCTTTTAAGGTAGTTTCAACGCCTTGTTTTAAGGTCATATCGACTGCCGAACAGCCCTGACAACCGCCACCAAACTGCAATACCGCCGTCAAACCAT
This sequence comes from Pseudomonadota bacterium, assembly GCA_036019135.1. Lineage (GTDB taxonomy): Bacteria > Pseudomonadota > Gammaproteobacteria > Pseudomonadales > Moraxellaceae > JAYXXU01. Next base: position 1,596 of record JAYXXU010000150.1, read on the forward strand.
GCTCCTCGTCAGTATACAGCTCAGCCAGCGCGACGTTGCCGCCATGTGCTGCAAGACTTGGGTTAATTTCGGCTTGCAACACATACGCGATACGTTCTTCAAGCGATGCATCTTCGCCGACACGCGGCACTTTGGAGTTGGGCGCTTTAAAGGTCAACTGACCGCCAAAACGATCTTTGTTGTAGTCGATGACCGCATCTTGTAAATACGGAATCGACGGTGCATCAATATAGGCCGGAAAATCTGGGTATTCGATTTTCAGGTCAGTGGGATTGACCTCATCCGGTGCACTATAGGCCATGCAGCATTCAGCGCGTGGCGTACCAGCGTTTTCAACAAAAATCCGTACGCCGATGCCGTCGATGTTTTGTTTGGCCAGCAAGTCGCGTAGATATTCTTGCGCGGCCGCAGTGATGTTCATGTTACTGCTGAGGGCTTCGGTGCTGTCAGTCATCAAAAAATCTCCTGTCGATGCCGCTATGATAGCCGATTCGGGCAAATCATAGGATGGGTTTAATGTTGACTATTTTAGTCGGAATTAACGCAAAATACTGCAAAAACCTGTACAGATTTTGCGGCTGTACAGGTCAGTTGCGCGTGAACGCTTAATCGAACTTTGCCATCGACTCCGCATCATCCAACTCAAACCAGTCGGTATGCTTGAGCGTTTGGCGAGTATTACGCCGTTCGCGTTGACGAGCGATATCCACATCATCTTTTTCATGCACGCCACTTTTGTGTAGGAGCGGGCTGAGTGCCACTGGATTTCGGGCTTGCAGCTTGTTACGGGGTTTTAGGCGCATGCTGGGATCTCCAAATTAGCCTTTAATACACAATACTTGGCGCAGGGTATGCACCACTTCGACCAGATCGGCTTGGTTAGCCATGACTTGATCAATGTCTTTATAGGCGGCGGGCAGCTCATCGAGTACACCACTGTCTTTGCGGCATTCAATGCCAGCGGTTTGAGCGGTCAGATCGTCGACGCTAAACAGCCGTTTTGCTTTGCTGCGACTCATGCGGCGGCCTGCGCCATGTGAACAGGAGCAAAATGATTCTGGGTTGCCTTTGCCGCGCACGATATAGGATTTTGCGCCCATACTGCCGGGGATGATGCCCAGTTCATCCACTTGTGCACTGATCGCGCCTTTGCGGGTGACGTAGACATCTGCGCCAAAATGAGTTTCTTGCGTGACGTAGTTGTGGTGGCAGTTGATCGCCTCTTTACTCATCTGAAATGAGGGCAGTAGCGGCCGAATTGCTTCCAAAATCAAGCGCATCATCTCGCGGCGATTTTCCATCGCGTAATCTTGCGCCCACTGTACCGCCTCCAGATAGTCGTCGAAGCTGTTAGAGCCTTCTGCAAAATACGACAGATCCTTGTCGGGCACATGTCCAAAGCGGGATTGGGCTTCTTTTTTTGCGCGTTCAATAAAGTACGTGCCAATACAGTTACCCAGTCCGCGACTGCCAGAGTGCAGCATCACCCAGACCTGATCCGCTTCATCTAAGCACAGCTCAATAAAGTGGTTGCCACCACCCAGCGTACCGAGTTGGCGCTGCCACGTCCGATCAAAATCCCGCAGCATGCGCAGCAAGCCTTGGTGTTTATCGGTGATGCGTTTTAGCCGCAGTTGTAACGGGGTCAAAGTCGAGGCTTTGGCCTTGATCTGTTTATGCTGGTTAAAGCCGACCGGTACTTTGCGTTCAATCGCCAGTCGCAGCGGTTTGAGATCATCCGGCAGTTGGGCAGCCGTCAGACTCAGTCGGATCGCGTTCATGCCGCAGCCAATATCCACGCCGACCGCCGCCGGAATAATCGCCGACTGGGTCGGAATCACACTGCCGACCGTCGCGCCGATGCCTGCATGTACGTCGGGCATCACGGCAATATGCGCATGAATAAACTGAAGCTGCGCAAGCTGGCTCAGTTGGTCGAGAGCTGCCGACTCAATATCATTAGTAAATATCTTGACGGGCACACCGTAGCCTGACTGCGCATTTAAAATCTGTTGAATGGCCATGACCATTAATTCCTTAAACAATATTGCTTATATTAAAAAATGGCAAAGATCATCTATTCACACGCATTTAACATGCAGCATGTTTTTAAGGCTGACAAAATCCGTGATTAAATCAGATTCGATTTAATCGAGTTTTATCTAGCAATGATCAACAATCCAAAAATGCAATGGGCAGATAATAAAAAGCCCCAGCAAATGCTGAGGCCAAATCTTGAAAAGAAAGGGAGCTCTGCATTCGGATTGTGTGCCATGTTGAGTATTACCGCTGATCAGCGGTCATCCAAAAATCAAGCAAACATCCGAAGCTCGGCGCGTGTGCTGATTAGTGGGTGGTATTTCCAAGTTGTACCAGCATCACGAACTCCTCTTTTTAACAGGTGGGTAAGATAAAAGGTGATCACAAGTGATCTGCCCAGTATCATAATCGCTTAAATACAAAAATCAAGCGAATTAAATAGAAAATTTTAGAGGTTAATGCACGATATCATCGACCAAATCAAAACCAGTCATCTCATTTGGGTGCTCTGCTTGATAGATCAGTTGTTCTATCGGGTGATCAGTTTCAATGGCTTGTATTAGGGCATGATAATACATGTCGAGACTAAAAAAATTACCGTACAGCAGATTGCGTAATACAGTGGCGTTTAGGGAAATGGCTTCGATATCGAGGCTGGTTTTGTAGCGTACCTCACCGTCTTGTAGATCAAGCTCAAAGTTGCCTAAGATCAAGCCATAGTTGATTTGGGTCAGCATCAGTGCAACATCATGTCGCCGCTCAGTCGGCACATGTGCGGGTAAAATGCTGTAGACCAAAACGCGCTCAGTTTGTTCAAAAATACGCACCAAGCACATCCACTCTGCGTGTTTGCCGCGTACAGGCAGGCGTAGGGTATGAATGGGTTCATGTGGCTGCAAAGGATTGGCGGTGGATGCTTCAGATTCAGTTGGAGTATCGGCGACAGGAATCGCCGGCAAATAGTCTGGCTGCAAACCTTCTTCGAGTAGCAGTTGATAAATTTGGTCAGTAAGCGGCTTGGGCATGTTCACATTTTCGCTGGGTCTGAGTACTACAGTCTGCCAGAGTCATGCGCAAGTGTGCGTATATTTTGAGTTGATTTTATTCCAGATTGTCCGTCAATTCTGGCGATAGTGATTTGAAATTCATCAGATTGATTCACTATCGCCAGATCGGTATTAGCTGTTCAGAATCTGCTGTGCAGCTTCAGACTCATAGAAATCTCGCAGTAGGATTTCGATTCGCTGTGCAGGATAGCCACTGTCCACTGCCAGTTGGATGATTGGTAGGGCGCTGTGTTGTAGCTCGGTGCGGATAGTTTGAGGACTGACATTAAAGTCAGCCAGAATCGCAATCGGGCTGCGTGCTTGATTGAGGCTGTACCAATTGGCAATACCATCCATGACTTGTTGTTGAATGAATGCTGTGGTGCGCAAGTGATTCCACGTGTCGTGTACCATGACCGCAGTCTCTTGCACGGTCTGTGCAGGTGCGTACTGCCGTAGCTGGCTGATTTTTTGTGGGCCGATTTTTTTCCATGCTTGGATGATGATGGCATACACTTGTGCATCATTAAGATGCTTGTTGGCCATTTTTTCGCTGATGCCGATCAGATTGTTGATGTTTTTATTTAAATATTGTTGTAGCGCACTGTCCAAATTGCTGTTGGTGGCACTCTCTAACGCGCTTTTGCCCAGTTTCATTAAGCTGCCCATCCCTGGTACTTTTTTGGCGATGACATTGTTTTCCATATAGTCGGTGATGGCGTGACTGATGGTTTGTGACAGCATTTGGGCATAGGCGGGATTGTTAAAAATCTCGTGGATGAGGGTCTCGCGGTGCTGTTTTTGTTCAGACAGGTAGCGTGCGGCGGTTTCGATGGTTTGGGTTGGAATAATGTCGGCCAATTGGGTGGTTTGGTTGCTGGGATGATCCAAGGCATTCTGGATGATGCTGACCACATCATCGCGTAGACGGTCAGTCAATGGATGATCTAACGCATAAATTTGTGCCAGATGTTGAATCCGTTCGAGTGATATCAGCGTAGATATAGATTGAGTGTCCAACCATTGCATGAAGGCATCGACTTCGCTGCTTAAAGTGTCAATCGATTGTAGTTGAGTCAAACTCTGTTGTAGGTGGGCTTGGATTAGGGCGTCGGTGCGTGGATTCATGGTCTGATGCGCTCATTGGGTGAAAGACATGAGAGAAAATGTGCCTGCCGTTCAACAAGGCGCGACGGCAGGCGTGGCGAATAGGTGAAGGGTTTAGGTTTAGTTGGTTGCGCCTGCAAACGGGTTGGGTTTGGCTTGGGCTTTTTGTAGGAACGGTAAATAGTGCTGAATGACCAGTTGTTCGGCTTCTAGCAGTGGGCTATGTCCAATGCCTTTGAGGATGACAGGTGGCTCTTCGTTTTTGAGGTGCTCTACCAGCTCAGGCACAACACCCACGTCAATCACTTGATCTTTATCACCCCAAATGATCAGGGTTGGTGCTTCGATTGAGCGGACAGGTAGGGCGAAGCTGTCAGGGGTGTAGTGTCCTGCTTGCTCAATCAGTTTGTTGATGACTTTGCTGGTTTGTGGTGCTTGCGCGATCATGAGTTGTTCTTGTTCACGCTTGAGCGCACTGGGAATAAACGGTGGTGTATGCATGGCGATTTTGAGACTGCGGTCAAGGTCGCCCGTTTTGCTCACCACCATTTCACGCCGCTTGTTAGGATCTTTGAGGTAGGCACTGTTGGTGTTTTTATAGACCCCAGCACTGTTCATGATCATCAGGCTTTGGGTTTCGGTAAAGTAGATGCTGGCATAGAGCAGTCCGATTCCACCGCCGAGGCTGTGGCCTGCAACATGCAGGTTTTGGTGAACGCCTAACTCGCCCATGAGTTTGCGCAGCTCTTCTTGAAAGTTAGCAATTTGAGGGTCGAAATCCGCTGGCGCTTTGGTATCACCATGAAACGGTAGGTCTGGAATGATGACTTGGTAGTGTGGTGTGAGGTAGCGGGCAACACGGTTCCAGTTGTCACGGCTGCCTGACAAGCCATGAATGAGCAAGATGGTGGGTTTGTTTGCTTGTCCACCGATGCTATAGCTCCACTCAATGTTATTGACTTTGAGGGTTTTGCTTTGTAGACCTGCCCAAGCACGCTCTTCTTGCAGGACTTGTTGAAAGGTCAAATTGACGTTGGCATGTGCGATTTGGAGTGGAGCAAGTAAGCTGAGTGAAATCAAGGCAGGTGCAAGCAGACGACGCAGGTATGTACGGGTCTGGGTATTGCGTGTTGCGGTGGTGCTGGCATGAGACATGGTAGGGCATCCTTGGCGGTTGAGTGTTGTTTGGGATCAGACTAGCAGATTTTGGGCGAATCAGATTGACTCTGCTGACGATTTTGTCCAGTTGTTGTGGTCAGCCTTGGCACGCTGATGCATTTTTGAGTATGGGGTTGGGAAAATGTTGGGCATTTTTTTGGCCACAAGGCTTTTGTGTCCGTAACTGAGATGGGCTGCTGTATAATGCGCGACCCAAAGGTCTGCTGCGGTTTTGAGCCGTTGAGAGTGAATATGGAGCGCTTGAATGCCTAGTTCTGCTGCATTGCATCCTGCACAACATGCCGATGCGTTATGTCTGCACCAGTTGATGGTGGCGCGTGGCGATTTGATGTTGTGTGGCCCGTTGGCCGCTGAGATTCAGGCAGGGCAGATCTGGCAGTTGGCAGGCCCAAATGGCACGGGCAAAACGACCTTGTTGATGATGTTGGCTGGGATATTGCCATGTGATCCAGCGCAGTTGTCGTGGCGTGGACAGCCGCCAATCGGGTGGTCAGCGCTGTATATTGGGCATGCGGCAGGTCTCAATAGCAGCCTCACGGTATGGGAAAATTTGCAGTTTTTGTGTGGGTTATATGCACAATCCGTGTCAGCAGATCAGTTGCTGAGTGCGATTGAGCGGGTGGGCTTGGCGGGCTATGAAGAGGTAGTGGTCGCGCGACTGTCCTCAGGGCAAAAGCGACGGGTACAACTGGCGCGATTGTGGTTGCCTGAGTCGCCTGAACTGTGGTTGTTGGATGAGCCGCTCACTGCGCTGGATGTACGGATGGTGGCTGCACTAAATACGCGATTACAGCAGCATGCTGTGCAAGGTGGCCGTGTGGTGTTGACCAGTCATCAACCTGTGGTTGCGGTGACCCATCAATTGGACTTAGATGCTGCACGCATGATGAGCCTTGAGGAGTGAGTATGAGGCAAATGCTGCGTCGTGAGCTGTTGCTGAAATTTCAGACGCCTGCAAGCTGGCTTTATCCAGTGGTGTTTTTTTTGATGGTGCTGGTGCTGTTTACCGTGGGGGTGGGTGCTGAAATGCGGTTGTTGACCGAAATTGGTGCGGCTGCCATTTGGATCGCTGCATTGCTGTCAGTGTTGTTGGGGATGGATGGCTTATTTCGTGCGGATTTGGAAGATGGCACGTTGGAGCAGATTGTGGTGGCACGGGTCTCCTTGCCGTTATGGTCATTGCTCAAGATTGGAGTGCATTGGTTGACAGGGGGGCTGATGTTGACTCTGCTATCTAGCTTGTCGATGCCGTTGTTTGGATTGTCTGCGATGGAGGCAGGCGTATTGGCGCTGAGCTTGTTGCTGGGCACACCGACTTTGACCTTGATTGCGGCAGTGGCGGCGGCGTTGACCGTTTCGTTGCGTGGTAGTGGGATTTTATTGCCATTGATTGCCTTGCCTTTGCAATTGCCGATTTTGGTTTTTGCGACGGGTGCGGTTGATTTGGTACGTGATCAGCATGCAGTGCTGCCGGTTTTGGCTCTGCTGTTGGGGCTGTGTTTGTTATCGATGATTGTATTGCCATTTGCGGTGGCGATGTCGTTACGTTTGGCTTTGTCGAGCTGACATCAAGACTCGATAAGCATGGTTGATTATTGGCTTTGAGTGGAGCAAACCGATGACAGATTTAAAGGCTCAGGCACGTCCCTTGATCTGGCGCCGACTGTGGAACTGGTTTTTGCAGACCGTAGGCCCCCGACATTTTTATTTTACGTTTACGCCTTGGGTACGTTGGTTAACGGCGGTGGCGTTGTGTTTGCTGTTAATCGGGTCGGTGTGGGGGTTGGTATTTGCGCCTGCTGATTATCTGCAAGGTAATAGTTATCGCATTATTTTTATTCATGTACCTGCTGCTAATTTGGCGTTGTCGATTTATTTGGCTCTGGCGATTCTGGGCGTGATTCGGTTGGTCTGGAATATCAAAATGGCAGAGATAGTGGCGCGTGCGGCTGCACCTGTGGGCTTTGTGGTCTGTGTGTTGAGTTTATTGACGGGGTCGATTTGGGGTAAACCAACGTGGGGGACGTATTGGGTTTGGGATGGGCGTTTGACCAGCATGCTGATCTTGGCGTTTTTGTA
>JAYXXU010000151.1:0-4916 GCA_036019135.1 Pseudomonadota bacterium
CAGGGGGCTTTGATGCCGGCCAAGCGGTGTTGCGTGCCAAAATCGATATGGCCAGCCCAAATGTACACATGCGTGATCCTATTTTATACCGTGTACTCAAAGCTGAACATCATCAGACGGGTAGCGAGTGGGTGATCTACCCTATGTATGATTATGCGCATCCCTTATCAGATGCGATTGAAGGCATTACCCATTCGCTGTGTACGTTAGAGTTTGTCGATCATCGTCCGTTTTATGATTGGGTGATCGAAAAGGTTCATGCCAAGGCTGTGCCGCGTCAGTATGAGTCTTCGCGCCTGAATATTGACTATACCTTGACCAGTAAGCGCAAATTGCGCCGTCTGGTCGAAGGTGGTTTTGTGAATGGTTGGGATGATCCGCGGATGCCGACCGTAGCAGGGATGCGTCGTCGGGGCTTTACACCTGAAGGATTGCGTGATTTTTGTGCGCGGGTCGGCGTGTCCAAGACGGATGGCGTGGTTGATGTGGGCTTGCTCGAGTTTTGTATTCGACAGTCACTTGAAAATAGCGCCCCGCGTGCAATGGCGGTGCTAAATCCGCTCAAAGTGACCCTGACCAATTTGGCTGAGACTGTGGTGTCAAGACATGCGCGTCATCCGAATGTCGAGATGGGCGAGCGTGATATTCCGATTACTCAGACCATTTATATTGATCATAATGACTTTGCTGAAGTTCCACCTAAAGGCTTTAAGCGTTTGGTGGTTGGTGGTGAAGTACGGCTACGCCATGCCTATGTGATCAAGTGCGATGAGGTGATTAAAGATGCGGCGGGCGAAATCATTGAGCTTAAGTGTTCGATTGACCCTGAGACGTTGGGCAAAAATCCTGAAGGTCGCAAAGTGAAAGGGGTGATTCATTGGGTGTCTGCCGAACAGGGAATTCCTGCTGAGGTGCGGATTTATGATCGCCTATTCAGCCAAGCTGATCCTGAAGAGGGTGAGGATTTTTTAGAGAACCTCAATCCTGATTCACTCAAAATTGTTCAGGCAGTGCTTGAGCCAGCTTTAGCGCAAGCGCAAGCGGGCGACAAGTTTCAGTTTGAGCGCGAGGGGTATTTTGTGGCAGATGAAAAAGATCATCAGCCCAACAAGCCCGTGTTCAATCGGATTTTAGACTTGCGTGATAGTTTCAAACCGACCTAAGTATTGGTTGATTGCATAAAAGACTGGCTTCGGCTGGTCTTTTTTTGAGTTAACGTGAACGCTTTGCCAGATGCATAGGTTGAATTTGATGGATTGCCTTGAGTTGTTGTTTGGCGTATGGATCGTTGGCTCGACTGACCAAAACAGGATAGCTCATCCAAAATAGCGGAATGTTCACATGGCTATAGGCCTTGAGTAGGCCATGACACAGCCATCGTTGCGCTGACGTAGGCTGCGGATAGCCAACAGCATACAAAAATTCGGCATTCATCAGCCCGCTGACCATCCAGTTGACAACAGGACGTAAGGGGCGTGGCAGCATGTTTTCGATGATATGTGTGGTGGCGCGGGTGACACGTTGGTTGGCAGGATCATAATAAAACTCCCGCAATTGATATTGCTGTTGCCATTCATCAAACGCGGCTTGATCAAGTGGCAGATCTTGTAACCCCATGCGCTGACCAATTCCGATCCAAAAATTAAACCATGCGGTTTGTTCGTGTGCAGTCATGGCGCGCTGGCTATAACGCAGTGTCCATTGAATCGGAAAGTCAATAAACGTCCACAACACAAACAAAAACTCATCTTGATGAATTCGATAGTGACCATGTGTTTGGTTAATGCGCTGTAGCGCTTGTCGTCCAAAATCACCATCCCAACCAGATTCCAATAGCAAGCCAATCAGGATACGGGTGTCATCGTAGCGTTTTTGGCCATGCTTGGCGAATTCACCAGTACGATCTAATAATCGAGAGACTTTGGGGCTGGCATAGGTGTACAAAAGTGCCAACTCCAGCGCATGCTGGAACTCATAAGGATATTCATAGGTCGCAAGGAGCGCGGCGATATGCTGGCAGTCTTGCTGCGCATCAAGCTGTTCAATCTGGCGGCGTACCGCAGGTTGTCGAAACATCCAATAGCGTTTTGCAATATTGAGACTCCCCATGTATCGCTCCTTGCACTGATCAACCTGTTGTTGATGTGCTTTGATTAAGCCGCTGAATCCGCAGAGCGGCAATAGCAAAAAGCATCAACCAATGGCGAAAACACCTGCAATCACGCATAAAAAAACCGACGATCAGTCGGTTTTTTATGTGTTGCTGCTTAGCGTTCTAGCAATGCCAGCTTGTTGGGCTTGCCATCCCATTCGGCAGCATCGGCGGGTCGCTCACCAATTTGGGTGATGTTCGGCCATTGGTCAGCAAGCTCGGCATTGAGTGCAATAAAAGCCTCTTGGCCTTTAGGGACTTCGTCTTCTGAGAAAATCGCGTTGGCAGGACATTCTGGCTCACACAAGGCACAATCGATGCACTCATCGGGATGAATGACCAAAAAATTTGGACCTTCGTAAAAGCAATCAACGGGGCAGACTTCTACACAGTCTTGATATTTGCATTTGATGCAGTTTTCAGTAACGACAAAGGTCATGGCGGTTAGCTACCTGACTAAACAATTCAATGTGGCGTAGTTTAGGCGGTTTTGCCCCATTGTCACAATTCCTTTCGTTGATATGACTGATTGATTCAGTAGATAAAGCCAACATGACGACTTGAAACTCAGGTGTTGAAGTGTTACTAAAGAATCTGATGGAGTATGATCAGGATGATTGGAGTCAATGGTAAAGCACAGCGTAAAGGGATGGATAATTGCGATTACAGCAATCGTTTTGGTAGGTTGTAGCGATCCAAGTGTGACATCACCAAAGGAGGCCGAGACAGAGACCCCAACAGGCCAATTACCATCAACGACCTCTGGATCTGAGCAACACGGTGCTGAGCGTGCTGTGCGGAGTGAAGCAGGTTCGGATGTGCAGGATGGTTTTGACGGCGAAATAGAGTACGCTGAGATCGCCAGTGAGCGTTTTGCAGGCGTGTCGGCAGATGTGGTGGACTTGCTAGAGCGGATGGAGAGTTGCTACAGCCTCGATACAGATCTGAAATCGGGTCAAATCCCCAGCACTGAGGCAGGCGAGCTACAAGATCAATTGGGTTGTGGTGAGATTGAGGCAGATATTGCCAGAACCTCACAACAGCATGCAGATGAGCCTAAGGTCGAACAATTGATTCAACAGATGAAGCAGTCTTTTCGGCGCTCATGATAGCAGGGACTTGAGATGATAGAGTTGTTCTAACGCTTGGCGCGGACTCAAGTTGTCCACGTCTAGTTCGGCCAGTTGCTCCAACACGGCTGAGGGTTTTTCAATCTCTATAATGACGGGTTCGGCAGCTATTGCATCTACATCGAATAAGTCATTTTGCCCAATCGCATGCTGACTCTGCCGATGTTGTCGTTCCAATACGCGAAGTCGCGCCTGTGCATCTTTAATGACACTATTGGGGATGCCTGCCAGTTTGGCGACTTGTATGCCGTGGCTTTTGCTGGCCGCGCCTGCTTGTACTTGATGCAATAAGATCAGTTCGCCATCAATTTCACGGGCGGCAACATGTGCATTGGCCATATGTGGCTGATCGCCCAACTCGGTCAGCTCAAAGTAGTGCGTGGCAAATAAGCATAAGCATTCAATCCGCCGTACCAAATCCAATACACATGCCCATGCCAGAGATAGCCCATCATAGGTACTTGTACCTCGACCAATTTCATCCATTAGCACCAGAGATTGCTTGGTGGCATGATGCAAAATCTGGGCAGTTTCAGTCATTTCAACCATAAAAGTTGATTTGCCGGATGACAAATCATCAGCAGAACCGATACGGGTAAAAATCCGATCAATCGCCCCGATTTCGGCCTGTGCTGCGGGCACAAAACTCCCGCAATAGGCGAGTAGCACAATCAGCGCGGTCTGCCGCATATAGGTGGATTTTCCACCCATATTCGGCCCTGTGATTAGCAGCAGCCGTGTGCCGTCATTGAGCGTCGTATCATTGGCGGTAAACGCTTGCTTACTGGCCGCTTCGACCACAGGATGTCGTCCAGCCTGAATTGTAATCCCGACACCTTGATGAAAGCTTGGTCGACACCATTGTCGTAGTCGGGCTTGTTGTGCCCAATTCGACAATACATCTAAATCGGCCAGTGCGGCACTCATCTGTTGCAGCGGCGCAAGGTGCTGTTGCAGCTGGCCAAGCAGTTGTTCATATAAAAACTTTTCACGCTGTAGGGCGCGGGCATCGCTCGAGAGGACGCGATCCTCAAATGATTTGAGCTCAGGCGTGATAAAGCGCTCAGCGTTTTTGAGGGTTTGTCGACGGATAAAATGTGCTGGTGCATGTTCGGCTTGACCACGTGTCAGTTCGATAAAGTAACCACTGACGCGGTTATAGCCAATTTTTAGATTAGTAATGCCTGTCAGTTCTCGCTCCCGCAGCTCCATATCAATCAGCAGTTGACTGGCATGATCGCGTAGGCTGCGTAGCTCATCAAGTTCGGTATCATAGCCATCAGCAATCACGCCACCCTCGCGAATCAGGACAGGGGGTTGCTCCACAATAGCACGCTGTAAAAGTTGATAAATATCTGCAAATTCGGTGTTTTCGGTCGAGTCGCCTTGTAGTGCTTGTGCGTGTTGTCGCAACACTGACGCAGTAGAGTCATGCAGCATCGGTTGTATGCTTTGAATGATCAGTGGCAATTGTCCACAAGTTTGTCGCAGTTGTACCAGATCACGTGGCCGAGCTGTGCCCAATGCCACTCGACCCAATACTCGCTCGACATCGCCAATCGGTTGTAATGCAATACGGAGCGGTTCGTCATGATAGTCATGTAACAGCAGGCCAATCGCATCCAGCCGTTGAT
>JAYXXU010000152.1:0-3381 GCA_036019135.1 Pseudomonadota bacterium
TGAGAATGGGGGACGTTAATGCGTCGAACATGGAAGAGTCTTGCTCAGATCGGGATGATCGTTGGAATGGGCATGTCACTGGCGTATGCTGCGCCCGTGACACGTCACGCCGTCGCACTCAACGACCAGCCCTTATACGAGGGCATGCAGCATTTTCCCTATGCTAACCCAAACGCCCCACGCGGTGGTCAAATCAGCATGATGGCGATTGGTCGGTTTGATAGTTTTAATGCGTGGATTAGCAAAGGCCAAGCCGCATCTGGCATGGAACTATTGTTTGATACACTGACTGAAGCCTCGTTGGATGAACCATTTGCGCGCTATCCACGATTGGCACAAAAGATTCGCTATGATCCTGATGATGCCAGTTGGATTGAATATCAACTCAATCCCAAAGCCAAGTTTCATTCGGGTTTGCCTGTAACGGCTGATGATGTGGTGTTTACTTTTGACAAGTTGCTGTCAGAGGGCGCGCCGGCTTATCGTAGTTATTTTGCAGAGGTAGAGCGCGTCGTTGCGGTGGATCGGCTGACGGTTCGGTTTGAGTTTAAGCACGCCGATAATCTCGAGATTGGCTTGATTGTGGGTGAGATTCCGATTTGGTCGCGCGCAGATTGGCAAAATAAGACCTTCGATGCGGTCACATTAACCCCACCTGTGGGCAGTGGACCCTATCGGGTCAGTCATTTTGATGTGGGTCGCCAGATTACCTATCAGCGTGATCCTAACTATTGGGGTAATGATCTGGCCGTCAATCGCGGTAAATATAATTTTGATCAAGTTAAATATGTTTATTATCAAAGCAGTGAAATCGCCTTTGAAGGTTTTAAGTCTGGTCAGTATCGCTTCCGACAAGAAAACAAAGCTCGTAACTGGGTGATCAATTATAACTTCCCAGCCGTGCAGCAAGGTTTGGTCAAAAAAGATCCGTTTCACCATGATAATCCTGTACGGATGCAGGCTTTAGTGTTTAATCTGCGCAAGTCCAAATTTCAAGATCTGCGGGTACGGCAAGCACTGACCTATGCATTTGATTTTGAATGGATGAACAAGGCGATTTTTAATGGGCAATATGAACGCCTACAAAGCTATTTTCATAACAGTGAATTGGCGGCAACTGGCACACCCAGCACGGCTGAATTGGGTTTGCTCAAGCCATTATTGCCGCAGTTATCACCGACAGAGCAGCGTACTGTATTAACCGAATGGCAAGCACCCGTCAGCGATGGTAGTGGTTTTAATCGTGCCAATTTACTGAAGGCGCGGGCGCTATTGTTACAGGCAGGCTATCGCTATGTGGATGGTCGTTTGGTTGATGCGAAGCAACAGCCCTTTCAGATGGAAATCATTACGCATGACTCGTCACTGGAGCGGGTATTATTGCCATTCGTGCGCAATGTGCGTCGTTTAGGCGTGCAGGTCAGTATTCGGGTATTGGATGCGCCGCAATATATCCAGCGGGTGCGCAGTTTTGATTTTGACATGATGATTGATGGTTTTGGTCAGTCGTTATCACCAGGCAACGAACAGAGTAATTTTTGGGGATCAGAGGCCGCCACGCAAAACAGCAGCCGTAATACCATTGGGATTCAGAGTCCAGTGGTGGATGCCTTGATTGCCCAGTTGATTCGTAGCAAAAATCGCCAACAACTGATCACCGCCACACATGCACTGGATCGGGTATTGCGGGCGGGTTATTACAGTATTCCCATGTATGGCACGTCAAGCTATTGGCTGGCGTATTGGGATGAATTTGGTCAGCCCAAACGTCAGCCGCGCTATTCGGTTGATGTGGATTTTTGGTGGAGTGAGCCGCAAGGCCGCGCCCGCGTGCAGCAGTTTATGCGGCGTTAATCATTCGGGTCAAACCGTGTGACGGTGCTGGTCGTTCTGAGGGATTCGTACAAGGACGGCCAAAATGACAGGACACACTCAGATAGAAGCTGTGTTGTGATGATCCATATGCCATCATCTGTTGTGATGTGATACCAAGGAATTGTTGATGGGTGCATATATTCTGCGTCGCTTATTGTTGATTATTCCAACGTTATTTTTGATTTTATTGACCAATTTTATCATCGTTCAGGCCGCGCCTGGCGGTCCTGTGGAACAGGCGATTCATCAAGCCGAGCAAGGCGGGATGGTCGGTGGCGGTGATGGAGCGGCGACCAGTTCGGGCAGTCAGCACTATCAAGGCAGTCGCGGCTTGTCGCCTGAGATGGTGGCACAGATCCAACAGCAATATGGTTTTGATCGGCCAGCGCATGAACGATTTTGGTTGATGCTCCAAGGCTATATGACGCTGGATTTTGGCGAAAGTTTTTTTAAAGGCAAATCGGTCACAGATTTGTTGGTCGAAAAAATGCCCGTCACCATCTCGCTGGGGCTGTGGAGTACCTTGCTGATTTATCTGATTGCCATTCCACTTGGTATCCAAAAAGCCATTAAGCACAATGGGTTTTTTGATCGAGCAACCGCGATGCTGTTGGTGATCGGTTATGCGATTCCGACGTTTATTTTTGCGGTACTGCTGATTGTGTTGTTTGCGGGTGGCAGTTATTGGCAGATTTTTCCGCTGCAAGGCTTAACATCAGAGGGTTTTGAAAACCTGAGCCTACTGGGCAAGATCAAAGATTATTTTTGGCATTTGGCCTTGCCGTTGACTGCGGTGACGATTGGCGGTTTTGCTGGGCTGGCTTATTTGACCAAGTTTTCGTTTATGGAAGAGCTGGGTAAGCAGTATGTGCTGACTGCACGCGCCAAAGGTTTGGTCGAGCGGCGCGTGTTATATGGGCATGTGTTTCGGAATGCCATGCTGGTGATTATTGCGGGGATGCCTGCGGCCTTGGTTGGGATTTTTTTGGCCAGTAATTTTTTGATTGAGATTATTTTTAATCTGGATGGCTTGGGGCTGTTGGGGTTTGAGGCCGTGCAACAGCGCGATTATCCCGTGATTTTTGGCACATTATTCTTGTTTACCTTGGTGGGGTTGTTGCTGCAATTGGTCAGTGATGTGCTGTATCAGGTGATTGATCCTCGGATTGATTTTAGTCAGCGGGGGCAGGTATGAGTCCCGTGATGCAGGCGCGTGTACAGCGCTTTAAGGCACATCGCCTCGGCTGGGTGTCGCTGTGGTTGTTTTTGGTGATGTTTGTGTTGTCGATGGGCGCAAATTTTATTGCTAACGACAAGCCTCTGCTGGTCAACTATCAGGGTGGTTGGTATGCACCTGTTCTCAAACAGTATCCAGAAACCACCTTTGGTGGGGTGTTTGAGACTGAGGCGGAATATCGTGATCCTGTGGTGCGACAACTGATTGAGCAAGACGGCTGGATGTTATGGCCAGTGGTGCGCTTTGCGGATCAAACAGTGAATTTTGAT
>JAYXXU010000153.1:0-6817 GCA_036019135.1 Pseudomonadota bacterium
TGTTTAGAGATTACCGAAAGTGGTGCAATGGAGGAAGCTCCTGCGGTCTTGGACAATCTGAATCAATTGCGCCAAATGGGCGTGCTGTTGGCGATTGATGATTACGGTACGGGGTATTCGTCCTTATCTTATGTGCGTAAGCTGCCGATCAGTGAGCTCAAGATTGATCAAAGCTTTATTAAACATATGATTGATAGCCCAAATGATGTGATGATTGTGCGCTCTACCATTGAGTTGGCACATTCGTTGGGTTTTCGGGTAGTGGCTGAAGGCGTGGAGACACAGGCGATTAGCCAAACGCTGGCTGACTTTGGTTGTGACTTTGCGCAGGGGTATTTTTATGCACGCCCCTTGCCATTTGACGATTATGTGGCATGGTTGCAGCAACAGGGTACGCCATCGCGCGCATAACTGGCTATTCATACCGCAGTAAACGGCATACAATACGCGCCGTCTCGCTGGAGTTTTTGCCATGAAGTCCCCTAAAGTCGGTTTTGTCTCGCTCGGTTGCCCCAAGGCATTGGTGGATTCTGAACGGATTTTGACCCAACTGAAGCTGGAAGGCTACGACGTGGCAGCCGACTACGCAGATGCCAATGTGGTGGTGGTCAATACTTGTGGTTTTATTGAGTCCGCTGTGCAAGAGTCACTGGATGCGATTGGTGAAGCCATCAGCGAAAACGGCAAAGTCATTGTGACAGGCTGTTTGGGCAAAGACGAAGCAAAAATCCGCGCCATGCATCCAAGTGTGCTCAAGGTGACAGGCCCGCATGCTTATGATGAGGTCATGGGTGCTGTACATGAGTATGTACCTGCGCCGCCTGCGCACAATCCCTACATTGATCTGGTACCTGCACAGGGTGTGCGCCTTACCCCCAAGCATTATGCATATCTGAAGATTTCTGAAGGTTGTAACCACCGTTGTACGTTTTGTATTATTCCATCCTTGCGTGGTGATTTGGTCTCTCGTCCGATTGGTAATGTGATGGAAGAAGCCCAAGCTTTGGTAAAGGCAGGGGTCAAAGAACTATTGGTGATTTCGCAAGACACTTCAGCCTATGGAGTGGATCTAAAATATAAGCTGGACTTTTGGAATGGCCAGCCACTCAAAAGCAAATTTTATGACCTGTGTGAAGCTTTGGGACAAATGGGCGTTTGGGTGCGTTTGCACTATGTCTATCCGTATCCGCATGTCGATGCAGCGATTGATTTGATGGCACAAGGCAAGATCTTGCCGTATCTGGATATTCCATTTCAACATGCCAGTCCGCGTGTGCTCAAACTCATGAAACGTCCTGCGCATAGCGAAAACACGTTAGAGCGTATTCAAGTGTGGCGTAAAAAATGCCCTGACTTAGCAATTCGTTCCACCTTTGTGGTGGGTTTTCCAGGGGAGACGGAAGAAGATTTTCAATACTTGCTAGATTGGCTACAAGAAGCACAGCTTGATCGGGTCGGGTGTTTTACCTATTCGGCGATTGAGGGTGCACCCGCCAATGACTTGCCAGATCCTGTGCCAGAAGCGGTGAAGCAGCAGCGTTACGAGCGGTTTATGCAAGTGCAGCAGGTGATTTCGGCCGCCAAATTGCAGCGTAGAATCGGCCAAACCATGACCGTGTTGGTCGATGAGCTGGACGAGGAGCATCCCGTTGCGATTGCGCGCTCTTATGCGGATGCACCTGAGATTGATGGCAATGTATTCGTGGAAGATATTGATAAAACCCAAGTCCGTGCGGGTCAATTGTTGACCGTTGAAATTACTGATGCAGATGAATATGACCTGTTTGCGCGGTTGATTCAGATCCAAGACTAAACCCAATGCTGCCCCGTGCTAGACACAATTGGCGTGCGGGGTGTCATTTGCTACTATGCCGTGCGGGCTGTGATTGTGCTGTGCGTCTGGTGAATGCCAGATTTTTTTGTGTTGACTGCTTCATTCGGAGATTCCCATGCCTGAAAATAGCCCACGTTTTTCCCGTATTTTGTTGAAGCTATCAGGTGAAGCCCTGTCAGGCAACAAGGACATGGGGATTGATGCCAGTGTGCTGGATCAAATGAGCTTGGCGATTGCGCATTTGGTTGGACTTGGTGTGCAAGTTGGCATTGTGGTTGGCGGTGGTAATCTGTATCGCGGTAGCCAATTACAGCAAGATGGCTTGGTTGGTCGCGTGACGGGTGACCAAATGGGCATGCTGGCAACAGTGATGAATGGCTTGGCGATGCGTGATGCGCTCGAACGGCGTAACATTAAAACCCGTCTGATGTCAGCACTACCGATTGGTGGCATGGTGGAGCCCTATAGCAGCCGTGATGCGATTCGCTATCTCAAAAATGGCGACGTCTGTGTGTTCGTGGCAGGGACAGGTAACCCGTTTTTTACCACCGATACGGCGGCTTGTTTGCGTGGGATCGAAATCGAAGCCAAGTTGATTTTGAAGGCCACTAAGGTCGATGGAGTCTATGATAAAGACCCGAGTCGATTCGCTGATGCGGTGCGCTATGAGCATTTGACCTTCGATCAAGTTTTGGCCGAAAAGCTTGGGGTCATGGATCTGACGGCGATTTGTTTGTGTCGAGATCATGATGTGCCCTTACAAGTGTTTAATATGAACAAGTCTGGTGCATTGCTGAATGTGGTGATGGGTGAGCCAGAAGGGACGCGTGTCACGCGTAACGAAACGTCGTAACCGCAAGACGCTCAAGTCAGTGCAGTCGAATGCTGTGAGTGTTTGATTGTGATATGGCCACATGGCTGTTTTAAGGAATTGATTATGCTGAATGATCTGAAAAAAGACGGCGAAAGCCGAATGAAAAAGTCGATTGAGTCGCTAGAACATGGCTTCTCAAAAGTTCGCACTGGCCGTGCGCACCCATCGATGTTGAATAATGTGATGGTGCCATACTACGGTAGTGATGTGCCTTTAAATCAAGTCGCCAATATTGGTGTGGACGATTCGCGTACTTTGGTGGTACAGCCGTTTGAGCGCAGTATGGTCAGCACCATTGACAAAGCCATTCGCGAGAGTGATTTGGGATTGAACCCGAAGAGCGGTGATGTGATTCGTGTGCCATTACCTGCGCTAACCGAAGAAACTCGTCGCAACATGCAAAAGCTGGCGCGTTCAGAGGCTGAAAATGCCAAAGTGGCCATTCGTAACATCCGTCGCGATGTGTTGGGCGATGTCAAAGACCTACTTAAAGAAAAAGAAATCACCGAAGATGATGACCGTCGGATGGGTGATGATGTGCAAAAGCTCACTGACAAATATGTCGCGCTTGTTGACCAAATGTTGGCCAGCAAAGAAGCTGAGTTGATGCAGGTCTAACGCTTGAATCCGATACCGCCTGAGCCGCAGTCTGATGCGGCCATTCCACAGCATGTTGCGATCATCATGGATGGCAACAATCGCTATGCGCGTAAGCACCACTTGCCACGCGGCGAAGGCCATCGTGCGGGTAAAGATCAGCTTGATCCAATTGTTGAGCAGGCACGCCGTGTGGGTTTAAAAGCCCTCACGGTTTTTGCGTTTTCAAGCGAAAATTGGCAGCGACCACCCGACGAGGTCAATCTGCTGATGGATCTGTTTGCACAAACCATCCGCGACCAAAAACCCCGTATGCTCAAGCATGACATTGCAATGCGTTTCATCGGAGACCGTTCGAGTTTGTCAGCAGAGTTGCAGACCTTGATGCATGATGTCGAAGCCAGCACTGCCCATCATACGGCGATGACTTTGGTGATTGCAGTTAGTTATGGCGGGATGTGGGATATGGCACAGGCTGCCCGCAAACTAGCTGAGGCAGTACAGCGTGGTGAGCTTGACCCCGCACAGATTGATCAGGCAGCCATGCAGTCACAGGTAGAGATTGGAGATTTGCCGCCAGTTGATTTGTTGATTCGTACGGGGGGAGATCATCGGCTGTCTAATTTTGTCTTGTGGCAAGCGGCATATGCCGAATTATATTTTACTGAAACACTATGGCCTGAATTTTCAGTGGACGAATTTGATGATGCGCTGAGCGTCTTTTCGACGCGGGAGCGTCGTTTTGGCAAAACGACGGAACAAGTCCGCCAACAAGCGGATATAGCTACGCAGCATTCAGCCGCCATTGGTGAGAAACTTCCTTATGTTTGAAAGAATTAAAACCGCAGTGGTGTTGGTGGCGATTGTCCTGCTGTGTATGTTTGCGACCAGTAGCGCGCTGCCGATGTTGTTGTTGATGTTGGTCACAGCGGTGATTGGCGCATCCGAATGGACACGTTTGATGCCCACGTTGACCTATCCTGCGCGGTTTTTGATCGGCGCGCCGATTCTGATAGCGATTGCCCTCTTGGTGTCAGATGTTTGGCCGTTGATCTGGGGCGTGACGATGGTGTTTTGGCTGGTCAGTTTATACTGGGTGAAGCATTATCCCGAACGGACGCCTTGGGCAACGATTCCGCTACTCAGCACAGTTGGGATTTTACTCTTGGCAGCGACCACGACGGCGGTGTTGAGTCTGTGGCAAGCATCGCCATGGTGGCTGATGTATGTGTTTGGTTTGGTGTGGGGCGCAGATAGTGGGGCGTATTTTGCTGGTCGTCAGTTCGGTAAGCATAAGCTCGCACCACACGTGAGTCCTGCCAAAACATTGGAAGGTCTGGCAGGCGGTATGGCACTCACTGGTGTACTAGGTTTGATCGTTGGCGTGGCCGTATTGGATTTGACGATGGGGCAGTTATTCGGTTTTTTACTGTTGACCTTGGTGACGGTATTGGCATCGGTATTGGGGGATTTGGTTGAGTCGATGCTGAAGCGTCGGGCAGGAGTCAAGGATTCGGGTGCATTGTTGCCTGGTCATGGTGGCGTATTAGATCGGATTGATTCGTTGTTAGCCGCAGCGCCAGTGTTTGCCTTTGGTTATTGGTGGTTGGGGGGCTTTTAGGCATGGTGCAGTCCTCAGTCGTACCGCGTCAACGTGTCAGCCTTTTGGGGGCAACGGGTTCCATTGGGGAGAGTACACTCAAAGTACTGAGGCTGCATCCACAGCGCTATCAGGTCTATGCGCTGAGCGGACATGGGCGTTTAGACCAGCTCGCTGCATTGTGTGAGCAGTATCAGCCGATGATGGTGGCTGTGCCACAAGGACAGGGCGAGTATTTTTTGGGTTTGTTGCAACAGCGCCAGATGACCACCCAGCCTGAGGTCGTCGAAGGCACAGCAGGCCTATGTCAGATCGCAGGTCATCCAGATGTCGATGTGGTGATGGCGGCGATTGTCGGTGCGGCAGGTCTTGTCCCAACCATGACGGCTGTTCGTGCAGGCAAACGAGTGCTGCTGGCCAACAAAGAAGCCTTGGTGATGTCGGGTGAGCTATTGATGCGGGCGGCGCGTGATTCTGGTGCATTGGTGCTGCCTGTTGACTCTGAGCATAACGCGATTTTTCAATGTCTACCCCAGACTGGTGGTACACAAATCCAACCACAGCAGGGTATTGAGCGGATTTTATTGACGGCATCAGGTGGTCCTTTTCGAACATGGACGCCAGAGCAGCTTGCCGCAGCAACACCTGAACAAGCCTGCAAACACCCCAACTGGAGCATGGGGCAGAAGATTTCGGTCGATTCGGCAACCTTGATGAACAAGGGTCTGGAGTTGATTGAAGCCTGCCATCTGTTCGCTGTGCCAGAGTCTCAGATTATGGTGGTGGTGCATCCAGAGAGCATTATTCATTCAATGGTACAGTATGCGGACGGCTCAACACTGGCGCAGATGGGGCGACCTGATATGTGTACGCCGATTGCCAATGCGTTGGCTTGGCCTGAGCGGATCGCTGCGGGAGTGGCACCATTGGACTTGTTTGCGGTGCAATCTCTACATTTTGAGCCACCTGATGAGCTGCGTTTTCCGTGCTTACGTTTGGCACGAGAGGCGATGCAACAAGGGGGGACTGCGCCAACAGTGCTGAACGCGGCCAATGAAGTGGCGGTGGCTGCATTTTTGCACGGTCAAATTGGCTTTATGGATATTGCGCGTTTGATTCAGTCGGTCATTACACAATTACCGATGAGCCGTGTCGATGATCTTGACACAATCTTGGGCTTTGACGAACAGGCGAGACAGTGTGCAAAGCGTTGGCTGTGTGATGTGGTCTAGGGTGAAATGAGTATTCTTCAGATTATTATCGCGGCAATCCTGCTATTGGGGCCTTTGGTTGCCATTCATGAGTTCGGACATTTTTGGGTTGCACGGCGCTTTGGAGTTAAAGTGCTGGTGTACTCGATTGGTTTTGGCCCTGTGTTGTGGAAGCGCGTAGCCAAAGACGGCGTTCAATACCAACTGGCGGCGATTCCGCTAGGGGGATATGTGCGCATGGCAGATGAGCGAGAGGGTGAAGTCCCCGAGGCCGATCTGCCTAAAGCCTTCAATCGACAGTCACCTTGGGTCAGGATTGCGATTGTAGCCGCAGGGCCCCTGATTAACCTGTTGTTTGCGATTTTACTGTTCTGGATTTTGTTTTTGCCTGCGTCAGAGCAGTTAAATACTCGGATCGCCCAAATTCAACCTGATTCGCCAGCGGCCGTTGCGGGTTTACAAGTTGGTGATTTGATCACTGCGGTGGATGGTCGGCCAGCCAAAGATTGGGAGTCATTGAATTATGCCCTGATTCAGCGCATGGGCGAGTCAGGTCAAATTGCGGTGACCACCGAGCGTGGTGATGTTTCCACAACCTATGATCTGCAAGTACAGGACTTTTTACGTAGCAGCACCGAAAATCCGTTACAGCAGTTGGGGTTTTATCCTTGGCAACCTGAGCTAGAGCCTGTGATTGGACA
>JAYXXU010000154.1:0-12744 GCA_036019135.1 Pseudomonadota bacterium
GTCGGCACCATCGGTCACGTTGACCATGGCAAAACCACCCTGACTGCTGCAATCAGCATGAACTGTGCAAAAGCGTACGGCGGTGAAGTTAAAGATTTTGGCGAAATTGACTCAGCGCCAGAAGAAAAAGCCCGTGGTATTACCATCAACACCGCGCACGTTGAGTATGACTCTCCAACACGTCACTACGCACACGTTGACTGCCCAGGCCACGCTGACTATGTTAAAAACATGATCACTGGTGCCGCCCAGATGGACGGCGCGATTCTGGTCTGTTCAGCCACTGACGGTCCAATGCCACAAACCCGTGAACACATCCTGTTGTCACGTCAGGTTGGTGTGCCATACATCGTCGTATTCCTGAACAAGTGCGACGTTGTTGATGACGAAGAGCTGCTTGAACTGGTTGAAATGGAACTGCGCGAGCTACTGGACAAGTACGACTTCCCAGGCGACGACACCCCAATCATCCGTGGTTCAGCATTGCAAGCCCTGCAAGGCGAAGACAGCAAATACGGCGTATCATCAGTTCTGAAACTGGTTGAAACCCTAGACAGCTATATTCCTGAGCCAGAGCGTGCGATTGACAAGCCATTCTTGATGCCAATCGAAGACGTGTTCTCGATCTCTGGTCGTGGAACTGTTGTGACTGGTCGTGTTGAATCAGGCATCATCAAAGTCGGCGAAGAAATCGAAATCGTCGGTATCCGTGACACCGTCAAGACCACCTGTACTGGTGTTGAAATGTTCCGCAAACTACTCGACGAAGGTCGTGCAGGCGAGAACTGTGGTGTACTACTGCGTGGTACCAAGCGTGAAGACGTACAGCGTGGTCAAGTCTTGGCTAAGCCAGGCACGATCAAGCCACACACCAAGTTTGAAGGTGAAGTGTACGTTCTGTCGAAAGACGAAGGTGGCCGTCACACCCCATTCTTGAAAGGCTATCGTCCACAGTTTTACTTCCGTACAACGGATGTGACTGGCGCGATTGAATTGCCAGAAGGCGTTGAGATGGTCATGCCAGGCGACAACATCAAGATGGTTGTTGAGCTGATCCACCCAATCGCGATGGACCAAGGTCTACGTTTCGCGATCCGTGAAGGTGGCCGTACTGTTGGTGCGGGTGTGGTATCTAAAGTTCTCACCTAAGTGTGAGCGTTGTTTTGCACCAAGGCTAATAAGTCTTGGTGCAACTATGGGTCAGTAGTTCAATTGGTAGAGCACCGGTCTCCAAAACCGGGTGTTGGGGGTTCGAGTCCCTCCTGGCCCGCCATATTTGATGCACCATTCTTGGTTGCTGATACACGCGATGCAAATCAAATAGAGTCCTGCCCACATGAAGACCGATGACGAGCTGCGTCAGGCATCCGAAAATCCTGCCAGTGGTCACAATACAACGATTCATCCTGCTGACGTAGTGCGTACTGGTTCGGCGTTTGATGCCGTCTTGTGGTTGGTGGCGTTGGTGTTGTTGATTGGTGCAACCATGGCAAATCAATATTTGCCAGCGTATTGGGCGCCAGCGACTAATGTTTGGGTACGTGTTGCGATTATTGTTGGCTTGATTGTGGCTGCATTTGGTTGTTTGTATGCAACTCAGCAGGGCAAAGGTTTTGTTACTCTGTTAAAAGATGCCAAAGTTGAGTTGCGTCGCATTACTTGGCCAACCAAACAAGATACCTTTCAAACGACTTGGATGGTGTTATTGGTCACGTTAATCACCGCGCTGATCCTGTGGGGATTGGATACCGTTTTTGGTTGGGTGATCTCCTCGATTATCGGGTAATACTATGAAACGCTGGTATATCATTCATGCCTATTCAGGCTATGAAAAACAGGTCATGCGTTCGCTCAATGATCGAATCGAGCGCAGCGATGTCAAAGATTGCTTCGGTGAGGTGCTCGTACCAACTGAAGAAGTCGTAGAAATGAAAGACGGCAAAAAACGCAAAAGCGAACGCAAGTTTTTCCCTGGTTATGTCCTTGTTGAAATGGACATGAATGAAGACACATGGCACATCGTCAAAGATTGTCCAAAGGTGTTGGGTTTTATTGGTGGTACGCCAGAAAAACCAGCGCCGATTACCGAAAAAGAAGCTGAAGCGATTTTGCGTCGGGTTCGTCAAACAGGTGAGGCACCGAAGCCAAAAACCATGTTTGAACCTGGTGAAGAGTTGCTGGTGATTGATGGGCCTTTCCTTGACTTTAAAGGCATGGTTGAAGAAGTCAACTATGAAAAATCACGGTTGACCCTGACGATTAATGTGTTTAATCGTCCAACCCAAGTGGAACTTGAGTTCCGTCAG
Organism: Pseudomonadota bacterium; assembly: GCA_036019135.1. Lineage (GTDB taxonomy): Bacteria > Pseudomonadota > Gammaproteobacteria > Pseudomonadales > Moraxellaceae > JAYXXU01. The sequence goes on from JAYXXU010000154.1 coordinate 2,307, forward strand.
GTTGAAAAAAGTACCTGATTTGTAAAAATTGACTCTCGTTTGAGTCAAGACCACACGCCCGACTTTTGTCGGGCATTGTTTCCATAGGATGTCTGCATATTGCGCAGCATCCGGCCAACGGGGAGCCGCAAGGCGCTTGTACCCGATAGGAGTCATCATGGCCAAGAAGATTGACGGCTACATTAAGCTGCAAGTTCCTGCAGGTAAAGCCAATCCATCGCCACCAATTGGTCCAGCACTGGGTCAGCGTGGTGTTAACATCATGGCATTCTGTAAAGAATTCAATGCTGCAACTCAAAAGTTGGAAATTGGCTTGCCAATTCCAGTGGTGATCACAGTATACAGCGATAAATCCTTTACTTTCATCATGAAGACGCCGCCTGCGTCAATCTTGATCAAGAAGGCAGCGGGTATTGCTAAAGGTTCACCACGTCCAAATACGCAAAAAGTCGGTAAGATCACTCGTGCGCAATTGGAAGAGATTGCAACCACTAAAGAACCTGATCTGACTGGTGCAGATCTAGATGCTCGTGTACGCACCATTGCGGGCTCAGCTCGTTCAATGGGTCTTGAAGTGGAAGGAGTCTAATCATGGCTAAGTTAACCAAACGCCAAAAAGCGATTGCCGCTCAAGTGGATACACAAAAAGTTTACGCTTTGGAAGATGCAGTCGCTCTGTTAAACAGTCTGCCAGCGGCGAAGTTTAAAGAGTCGATGGATGTGTCTGTCAATCTAGGTGTTGATCCGCGTAAATCAGACCAAGTTGTACGTGGTGCAACAACCTTGCCTGCTGGTACTGGTAAAACAGTACGTGTGGCTGTATTCGCTCAAGGTGCGGCGGCAGAAGCTGCTAAAGCAGAAGGCGCAGACATCGTTGGTATGGATGATCTGGCTGAAAGCATTCAAGCGGGTAATCTTGATTTTGACGTGGTTATTGCAGCCCCTGACGCGATGCGCGTTGTGGGTAAGCTGGGTACGATTCTTGGGCCACGTGGTTTGATGCCTAACCCCAAAGTCGGTACTGTTACGCCTGATGTTGCAACCGCGGTTAAAAACGCCAAAGCAGGTCAAGCGCGCTACCGTGTAGACAAAGGCGGTATCATTCATGCTGCAATCGGCCAAGTTGGCTTCAGCGCTGAATCTATTCGTCAAAACATCGAAGCATTGGTCGCCGACTTGAAAAAAGCCAAGCCAGCCACTTCAAAAGGTGTCTATCTGAAAAAAATCACCCTGTCTTCCACGATGGGTCCTGGTTTGACGATTGATATTGCTTCTGTTTCTTAAGATTGTTGAGATTGATTGGTCGCGGATTTGACCGTTGCCAATCTCATCGGACTTTGAAGTCGCCACATGATGGCGAGCGTCAAAGACCACAGGCGCACCTAATCTTGTTTGAGGCGGTGCTTAATCATCCAGCCTGCGCAGACGCGGTGGTTTTTGTTTCAGTAACACTGACCCCGCGCGTGATGCTGCTGTTGCATGACTGCAATGGTGCATGACGACAATTCGGTGATTGATCATTTGGATCAATCAATTGACATGAGGAGGTTACAGTGACTCTGAGACTAGAGGACAAAAAAGAGATCGTCTCTGCGGTGAATCAAGCCGCATCTGGCGCGTTCTCTGCTGTGGTCGCCGACTATCGTGGTTTGACCGTAGAGCAAATGACTAAGCTCCGCGTATCAGCCCGCCAGCAAGGTGTTTACCTGCGTGTTGTTCGGAATACGCTTGCCCGTCGTGCCTTTGAAGGGACGCCGTTCGAGATTCTGCATGACACATTGGTTGGCCCAACTGTGATTGGTTTGTCATTGTCTGAAGACGATATGGGCGCTGCCGCTCGTTTGTTTAAAGACTTTGCCAAAGATCACAAAAAGCTGGAAATCAAGTCGGCCGCTTTTGATGGCAAATTATATGGTGCAGATCAAATCGACGTGTTGGCAAGTCTGCCAAACCGCCATTCTGCCCTCACCATGCTGGCATCGGTACTGCAAGCACCTGTTTCGAAATTTGGCCGTCTGTTTACAGCGCTCAAAGAGAAACAAGAAGAAGCTGCTTAATCACCGCTGCCTAAACCACCCTTTTAATATTTGGAGCTTTACCCATGGCACTGTCTAAAGACGATATCCTGAACGCCGTAGCTGAAATGTCAGTCATGGATTTGGTTGAACTGATCTCTGCATTCGAAGAGAAATTCAACGTATCTGCTGCTGCTGTTGCAACCGCTGGTCCTGCTGCTGCTGCTGCCGCTGTTGTTGAAGAAAAAACTGAGTTTGACGTTGTGCTGAAAGGCTTTGGCGCAAACAAAGTTGCGGTCATTAAAGCAGTTCGCGAAGCAACTGGCCTTGGCTTGAAAGAAGCTAAAGATCTGGTTGCAGGCGCACCACAGACCCTGAAAGAAGGGGTCAGCAAAGACGACGCTGATGCGTTGAAGAAAAAGCTTGAAGAGGCTGGTGCAGAAGTCGAGGTTAAGTAATCTCAGACGGAGCCGTGCGTGTACGCGGCTCCTGCGCTCGGCTGATGGCTCTTGGGTCATCGGCCTTTTTGCGTTAAGATATTCGGCTCGATTTTTGTTGTTGTCGGTGTGAGTTGGATGCGACAGCGTGGCAATCGAGAGATTGACGTTCATTTGCGCATGATTTGATGTGTTATTGATCCAATCATGCGCAAGCGTTCTGTTCCGAGCCTGATGGGTACGACTCATCGGGTTTGATCGCCATTCCGGCGAAGCGTTTTTTCCGACCCGTGCGCAAAGGTCGGCTTACTTTCCGAGGACTCCCGATGGCTTACTCCTATACTGAAAAGAAACGGATCCGCAAGAATTTTGGCAAACTGCCCAATGTGATGGATGTGCCGTACCTGCTCGCCATTCAGGTTGATTCCTATCGGGCGTTCTTGCAAGACGGGCGTCAGTCCAAGCAGCGTGAGGACGTGGGTCTTCAGGCAGCATTTCGTTCTGTATTTCCAATCTTTAGTTACTCTGGTAACGCAGCACTTGAGTTTGTGGAATACAACTTGGGCAAGCCTGAGTTTGATGTGCGTGAATGTATTTTGCGTGGTTCAACCTATGCAGCGCCGATGCGGGTGAAGATTCGTCTGATCATTTATGACCGTGAAACCAAGTCGATCAAAGACGTGCGTGAGCAAGAGGTCTACATGGGCGAAATCCCATTGATGACCGACAACGGGACATTTGTGATTAATGGTACTGAGCGTGTTATCGTCAGTCAGTTGCACCGTTCGCCAGGCGTGTTCTTCGATCATGATAAGGGCAAAACCCATAGTTCAGGTAAAGTGCTGTATTCGGCACGGATCATTCCTTACCGTGGTTCATGGTTGGATTTTGAGTTCGATGCCAAAGACTTGGTGTTTGTGCGGATTGACCGTCGTCGTAAGCTGTTGGCGACCGTGGTGCTGCGTGCACTGGGTTATAGTACGCAAGAGATTTTGGATAAATTCTTCGAAAAAACCGCGGTTTATCTAGAAGATGGTAGCTATCAGATTGATCTGGTGCCAGAGCGTCTGCGTGGCGAAATGGCACAGTTCGACATCAAAGCACTTGATGGCAAGGTGATTGTTGAGCAAGGCAAGCGGATTAATGCCCGCCATGTTCGGCAGATGGAGCAAGCGGGTCTGACTCGTTTGCCTGTGCCTGATGAGTATCTGTACGAGCGGATTCTCGGCGAAGATGTGGTTTTGCGTGATGGTTCATCGGTTGAATCCAATACCGTGCTTAGTCATGAGGTCTTGGTGAAGCTGGCCGAAAACGGCGTAAAGCAATTTAACTTATTATTTACCAATGATATTGACCGCGGTTCATTTGTGGCAGATACCCTGCGTGCTGATGCAACCCGTACGCGTGAAGATGCGCTGGTCGAAATCTATAAAGTCATGCGTCCAGGTGAGCCACCGACCAAAGATGCGGCTGAAAACTTGTTCAACAACTTGTTCTTCAGTTCAGAGCGTTATGATCTCTCGCCAGTCGGTCGGATGAAGTTTAACCGCCGTTTGGGTCGTCCATACGAAGTCGGTACTGATCAGAAGAGCCGTGAAGTCGAAGGCATTTTGAGCCATGACGATATCGTTGATGTGCTGAAGACCTTGGTCGAGATTCGTAACGGCAAAGGCGAAGTCGATGACATCGATCACTTGGGTAACCGTCGCGTCCGTTCAGTTGGTGAAATGACTGAAAATCAATTCCGTGTTGGGTTGGTGCGTGTCGAGCGTGCGGTCAAAGAGCGTCTGAACCAAGCCGAAACTGAAGGTTTGTCGCCACAAGATTTGATCAATGCCAAGCCTGTTGCTGCTGCGATCAAAGAGTTTTTTGGTTCAAGCCAATTATCACAGTTTATGGATCAGAACAACCCGTTGTCTGAAATCACCCATAAACGCCGTGTTTCGGCGCTTGGCCCTGGCGGTTTGACTCGTGAGCGTGCAGGCTTTGAAGTGCGTGACGTGCATCAGACGCATTACGGTCGGGTTTGCCCGATTGAAACGCCAGAAGGTCCGAACATTGGTTTGATCAACAGTTTGGCGGTGTATGCTAAAGCCAATGATTTTGGTTTCCTTGAAACCCCTTACCGTAAGGTTGTGGCTGGTCGAGTCACAGATGATATTGAATACTTGTCAGCGATTGAAGAAGTCGGTACGGTGATTGCGCAAGCAGATTCACCTGTGGATACTGATGGTGCCTTGACTGACGAAATGGTCTCTGTGCGTCATCATGGTGATTTCGTACGGATGAGTCCTGAAAAAGTCACACATATGGATGTATCGCCACGTCAGGTGGTCTCGGTTGCGGCGAGCTTGATTCCATTCTTGGAACATGATGATGCGAACCGTGCGCTGATGGGTTCGAACATGCAACGTCAGGCAGTGCCGACATTGCGTTCGGACAAGCCGTTGGTCGGTACAGGCATGGAGCGTCACGTGGCACGCGACTCGGGTGTCTGTGTGGTTGCCAAGCGTGGTGGCAAAATCGACTACGTCGATGCCAGCCGAATCGTGATTCGGGTACACGAAGAAGAGATGCAAGCAGGTGAAGCGGGCGTTGATATCTACAATCTGATCAAATACACCCGTTCGAACCAGAACACTTGTATCAATCAGCACATCATCGTCAATCGTGGTGACGTGATTGCGCGTGGTGATGTGTTGGCGGATGGGCCTTCAACCGATTTGGGTGAGTTGGCGCTGGGTCAGAACATGCGCGTGGCGTTTATGCCTTGGAACGGCTACAACTTCGAAGATTCGATCTTGTTGTCTGAGCGTGTGGTGCAAGAAGACCGCTTTACCTCGATCCATATTCAAGAGCTGTCATGTGTTGCACGTGATACCAAGCTGGGTTCAGAGGAAATCACTGCCGATATTCCAAACGTTGGCGAAGCAGCACTGTCTAAACTGGATGAAGCTGGGATTGTCTACGTTGGTGCGGAAGTCAATGCAGGTGATATTTTGGTTGGTAAAGTCACGCCAAAAGGTGAGACCCAACTGACCCCAGAAGAAAAGCTATTGCGTGCGATCTTCGGTGAAAAAGCCGCTGATGTAAAAGACTCGTCGCTGCGTGTGCCTTCAGGTACTAAAGGCACTGTGATTGATGTGCAAGTCTTTACGCGTGATGGTCTAGAAAAAGACGAGCGTGCCAAGGCGATTGAAAAAGCCCAGTTGGATGCCTACCGCAAAGATTTGAAAGAAGAGTTCCGAATCTTTGAAGAGGCGGCACGTGAGCGTGTAACACGTCTATTGGCTGGTCAAGAAGTCAATGGCGGTGGTGGTACACGTCGCGGCAGCAAGCTAGATGAGCAGGTGATGAGCAGCATGGAGCTGTCACAATTGCTAGATGTACAGCCTGTGGACGAAGGCATTGCTGAGCGTCTGAACCAAATCCAAGACTTCTTGAAAGAGAAAGAAAAGGATATTGATGCCAAGTTTGCTGAGAAAAAACGCAAACTGTCGACAGGCGATGAGCTGACCCATGGTGTACTCAAAGTCGTCAAAGTGTATTTGGCGGTGAAGCGTCGCATCCAACCAGGTGACAAAATGGCGGGTCGTCACGGGAACAAAGGGGTTGTGTCGGTGATCATGCCGGTCGAAGACATGCCGTATGACGTGAATGGCGAGCCAGTCGATATCGTCTTGAACCCGCTCGGCGTTCCATCGCGGATGAACGTTGGACAGATTCTCGAAACCCATATGGGGTGGGCGGCCAAAGGCTTGGGTGAAAAAATTGATCGGATGCTTAAACAAGAGCGTCAGGCGGCAGAGTTGCGCCATTTCTTGGATCAAATTTACAACCAAGTCGGTGGGGAGCAAGAGACACTAGATAGCTTGACTGATGATGAAGTCATGAAGTTGGCACACAATCTCAAAGGTGGTGTACCGATTGCGACGCCCGTGTTTGATGGGGCGGAAGAAAGTCAAATTAAGCAGTTGCTGAAATTGGCTGATCTGTCCGAAACAGGTAAGCAAAAGCTATTTGATGGCCGTACGGGCGACCAGTTTGACCGTCCAGTCACGGTCGGTTATATGTACATGCTCAAGTTGAACCACTTGGTCGATGACAAGATGCATGCGCGTTCAACTGGCTCGTACTCGTTGGTGACTCAGCAGCCACTTGGTGGTAAGGCACAATTCGGTGGACAGCGCTTCGGTGAGATGGAGGTATGGGCACTTGAAGCGTATGGCGCGACTTATACGCTACAAGAAATGCTCACCGTCAAGTCAGATGATGTCGAGGGTCGTACCCGCATCTATAAGAACATCGTCGATGGTAACCATTATATGGATCCGGGCATGCCTGAATCGTTCAACGTCTTGACCAAAGAGATTCGCTCTCTTGGGATTAACATTGAACTGAAGCAAGGCGACAAATAACCCTCGAGGATTGTTTGTGTCACTTGCCATCAGGCATACAACATTTTGACCCTCACCGAGTGGAGTGCCACTCGGTCTACGGAGAAAAAACTTGAAAGACCTGCTCGATATTATGCGTAAAAAAACGGATTCGGAATTGGTCTCATCCAACGAATTCGACCGCATCCGCATTGGTCTGGCCTCCCCAGAGATGATCAAATCATGGTCACATGGTGAAGTCAAAAAGCCCGAAACCATCAACTACCGTACGTTCAAACCAGAACGCGACGGTTTGTTCTGTGCCAAAATTTTTGGACCAATCAAAGATTACGAGTGCTTGTGTGGCAAATACAAGCGCATGAAATACAAAGGCGTGATCTGCGAAAAATGTGGTGTTGAAGTCACCACCGCCAAAGTTCGCCGTGAGCGGATGGGGCATATCGACTTGGCGTCGCCAGTTGCACACATTTGGTTCTTAAAATCACTGCCTAGCCGTATTGGTTTGTTGCTCGACATGACCTTGCGGGATATTGAGCGCGTATTGTACTTCGAAAGCTACGTTGTGACCGATCCGGGCATGACCCCGTTTGAAAAATATCAGTTGCTCGGCGATGAAGAGTATTACACTGCGCTCGAAGAGCATGGTGATGAGTTTGTGGCAAAAATGGGCGCAGAAGCGGTCCAAGATTTGCTGCGTGACATTGATTTGGATTCTGAGATCGCCCGTCTGCGTGAAGAGATTCCAACCACCACCTCAGAAACCAAGCTGAAAAAATACTCGAAGCGCTTGAAGTTGATGGAAGCGTTCCGCGACTCCAACAACAAGCCAGAGTGGATGGTGATGACCATTCTGCCTGTGTTGCCACCAGATCTGCGTCCGTTGGTACCGCTCGAAGGTGGACGCTTTGCTACGTCTGACCTGAATGACTTGTATCGTCGGGTGATTAACCGTAACAATCGTCTCAAGCGTCTGCTGGATCTGGCTGCACCAGATATCATCGTGCGCAACGAAAAACGGATGCTGCAAGAAGCGGTTGATGCCTTACTGGATAACGGCCGTCGTGGTCGTGCGATTACGGGCAGCAACAAGCGTCCACTGAAATCTTTGGCTGACATGATCAAAGGTAAGCAGGGGCGTTTCCGTCAAAACTTGCTCGGTAAGCGGGTTGACTACTCTGGCCGTTCGGTGATTGTGGTTGGGCCAACGCTGCGTCTGCATCAGTGTGGTCTGCCGAAAAAAATGGCGTTGGAGCTGTTCAAGCCGTTTATTTTTGCCAAGCTGCAAGCCTCAGGCCAAGCCACTACCATTAAAGCCGCCAAAAAAATGGTCGAGCGCGAAACCGCAGAAGTCTGGGATGTACTGGCACATGTGATCCGCGAACACCCTGTCTTGCTGAACCGCGCACCGACCTTGCACCGTTTGGGTCTGCAAGCGTTCGAGCCGATTTTGATCGAAGGTAAAGCGATTCAGTTGCATCCGTTGGTTTGTACCGCATTTAACGCCGACTTTGACGGTGACCAAATGGCGGTACACGTCCCATTGACCATCGAAGCACAGCTCGAAGCGCGTGCGTTGATGATGTCGACCAACAACATTTTGTCGCCTGCCAACGGTGAGCCGATCATCGTGCCATCGCAAGACGTTGTTTTGGGTCTGTACTACATCAGCCGTGACGCGATCAATGTCAAAGGCGAAGGCATGATCTTTGCAGATATTGATGAAGTCAATCGGGCATTGGCGACCAAGCAAGTGGCGATTCATGCCAAGATTAAAGTACGTGTGACCGAAACGACGTTTAGCGAGGAAGGCGAAAAACAAGTTCGCACCTTCTTGGTAGATACCACGCCGGGTCGTTGCTTGTTGTGGCGCATCCTGCCAGAAGGCATGAGCTTCGACTATGTCAACCAAGTCATGACCAAAAAGAACATCTCTAAGCTGATCAACTCGGTCTATCGCACCTTGGGCCTCAAAGCAACGGTGATGTTTGCTGATCAACTGATGTATTTGGGCTTTGCGCAAGCAACCCACTCAGGTGTATCGGTCGGTATGGAAGACATGGTGATTCCGCCGAACAAAGACGACATCATTGCCAAAGCTGATACTGAAGTTCGTGAAATCGAAAATCAGTTTGAACAAGGCTTTGTGACCGCGGGTGAGCGTTACAACAAAGTAGTCGATATCTGGTCGCGTACCAACGAACAAGTCGCCAAGGCGATGATGGACAACCTGTCGTTTGACACCGTCGTGAACAAACAAGGGATTGAGGAAAAACAAAAGTCGTTTAACTCAATCTACATCATGTCGGATTCAGGCGCACGGGGTAGTGCGGCACAGATTCGTCAGTTGGCGGGGATGCGCGGTCTGATGGCCAAGCCCGATGGCTCGATCATCGAAACGCCGATTAAGGCGAACTTCCGTGAAGGTCTAACCGTTCTTCAGTACTTTATTTCGACCCACGGGGCGCGTAAAGGTCTGGCAGATACCGCATTGAAAACCGCGAACTCGGGTTACTTGACCCGTCGTTTGGTCGACGTGGCACAGGATTTGGTGATTACCGAGCCTGATTGCGGTACGACAGATGGTCTGTGGATGACGCCGCTGATTCAAGGTGGTGATGTGATTGAGCCATTGCGTGACCGTGTATTGGGTCGCGTGGTTGCGGTTGATTTGCTCAAACCTGGTACAGATGACGTGCTTGCACCAGCGGGTACGCTGCTAGACGAAAAGTGGGTCGACACGCTAGAGCGTTCTGGGGTTGACGAAGTCAAAGTACGTTCTGTGATCAGTTGTAAGACCCGTTTTGGTGTGTGCGCGAAGTGTTATGGTCGTGATTTGGCACGTGGTCATTTGGTTAATGCGGGCGAGTCAGTCGGTGTTATGGCGGCTCAGTCGATTGGTGAACCTGGTACTCAGCTCACCATGCGGACGTTCCACGTCGGTGGTGCGGCATCGCGAGCGTCTGCGGTCAACAGTGTACAAGTGCGTAACAAAGGTACAGTACGCCTGCACAACATCAAGACTGTACAGCACGACAAGGGCCACTTGGTGACCGTGTCGCGTTCTGCTGAGATTGGTATCGCCGATGACCTCGGACGTGAGCGTGAGCGTTATAAAGTGCCTTACGGTGCGTCGATTGCTGCCAAAGACGGTGAAGCTGTTGAGCAAGGCCAAATCATCGCGACTTGGGATCCGCATACCCACCCATTGATCACGGAGTACGGCGGTAAAGTCCGTTTCTCACAGATCATTGATGGTGTGACTGCAACCACCAAGACCGACGAAGCCACTGGCATGAGTTCAATTGACATCTTGCCATTGAAAGATCGCTCGGCGACCGGTAAGGACTTGCGTCCAGCGATTGTGTTGGATACACCAGAAGGTGAGCAATTCTACTTCCTGCCACAATCAACCATTTTGACTGTGCGGGATGGTGATGTGATCGGTGTAGGTGATGTCTTGGGTCGTGTACCACAAGAATCTTCACGTACGCGTGATATTACTGGTGGTTTGCCACGGGTTGCTGACTTGTTCGAAGCGCGTAAGCCGAAAGAACATGCAATCTTGGCCGAAATCAGTGGTGTGGTGTCG
>JAYXXU010000155.1:0-1223 GCA_036019135.1 Pseudomonadota bacterium
AATGAACGACGCAGTAAATAACCCAAAACACTACACAAGCGATCCAAGCGGCATCGAGTGCATCGAAATTACACGTCACCGCAATTTCAATGTCGGCAATGCGATCAAATATCTGTGGCATGCAGGCTTAAAAGATAGTGATGCAACGGTGCAGGATTTGCAGAAAGCAATTTGGTATATCAATGATGAGATCGAACGTCTGAAAAAAGATGAGGCGAGCGCTGTGATGCGCAGTTTGGCAGAGATGGCGCGCAGCAAGCATGGAGAAGCAGAATCTAAAACTCTTAAATATGCCAAATGTGGTCACGGATTTCAGAAAGAGCTTTGTCGCTTTTGCAATGCTGAGGCAAATCAATGACACCCAGAGATTTCATTTTTTGCATCGTTGTTGGTTCTGCGTTGTTTGCGCTATTTAAGTTTGCATCGGCTTGGCTGAAAGGTGGATTAAGCGGTTTTTGGATCCGTGAATGGTTTTGGCGTGGCATCTGCTTTGGCTTCGGCTTTTCATGCTCTGCCTTGATCGTTGGCTTGGCTTTCAAAGTGATACAGGGATGATGATGAGTATCTGCAACAAAATCAGCTATGACAGCAAAGCGCACGCTATGAGCGACATTAAAGTGATCGAAACATCAAACAAACATCACCAACGATGGGGAGCGAAAAACCGCAAAAACGGTCGCAAGCTCCGTGCGTACAAGTGCCTATTTTGTGAGAAATGGCACTTGACCACATTGCCAAAAGCCATCCAAAAACGAATTTATGGGAAAGCGTGCGCATGATGATTTTAATTGGCATTGATACAGGCGTAAATACTGGCTTTGCTGTGGCGATAGATCATGGCGATGGCAAAGGTGGCCAGTTAAATGAAGTCGCATCCATGACCATCACCAAAGCCATGACAAGCGTCTTGGCGCTCACATGGGAGCATGGCAAAGACAACGTGCGCTTATTTATCGAAGACGCCCGCCTGCGCACGTGGTTTACAGGTGGTAAAGAGAAAGCGCAAGGTGCAGGGTCGGTCAAGCGTGATGCAAGCATCTGGGAAGAATGGTGCAAAGAGAATGACTTGCAATACACGATGATTCACCCAAAAGCCAATGCCACAAAATACAACGCCAATTCGTTCGCACGCATCACAGGTTGGATGGGTCGGACTAACGAACACGGTCGAGATGCTGCAATGCTTGTGCATCGTCGGCGCACCAAGATTTAAAGCATATAGT
>JAYXXU010000156.1:0-6764 GCA_036019135.1 Pseudomonadota bacterium
TGTAGATCGCCTTTCATAATGGAGCTCCTCTAATGCAGTAGCGCATGCCGTACCTGTGCGATGCACCGAAAGGTACAGGTCAGGCCATGTCGATGATTTATACCCTAGCTTATGGGTTTTACTGCAAAGGCGCGAGTGGTTTTTTGAACCGCAAATGAGAGGTGTAATCAGTCACGCTCGCAAATTTTTCGTATTTGACCCAGCCAACTCATCTAAAAGAAATCCCGCCAGTTGGACACCTCAATGAGGGCAAAGGGCGGGTCTGGAGTGGCACGACATTGGTGCAGTGGCAAAGTAGCGTTGGCAGTTTAAAGGATGAAGCAATTCAATCGTAATACAGGCAAACGTGTTGGCTCAGTGAATCAGGCCGCAACAGAAATCTTGGCGGCAATTTTGGCTAAGGTTTCATCAATCAATTCGCGCGCATCGGGTACACAACGACCACAGCAAGTTCCAACGTCCAGCCCATCACGAACTTCACGGAAGCTATTTGCTCCGTTTTCGACGCTTTCGCGAATTTGGCGGTCAGTAACGGCACGACATAAACAAACGTACATGATGATATCCGCTGAAAAAGAGCTTTCAAATGCGATGACTAATATTATTGATAATCTTTCTCATATGTCAAGCATTCTGTTTCTTGGTCTGATCAATGGTTAAGGAGAGGTGAGTGCTGGGCAGGTGAGATCAAGGCATGACAGGCTATCGGATTGCTGCTAAAGTGTTCGGCCTATTGAATTTGTCCTCCTGTTTTGGACAAACATTCCGCTCATAACAAGCGTTTTGCGTTTTTATGTGCAGCCATCTCGCGGTGATATGACTTTTGGTAGAAGTCATCACTCCTTAAGGATCTGTAATCATGCCGATTATTACTTTGCCTTCGGGCGACCAAAAAACTTTCGATCAACCCGTGTCCATCATGCAAGTCGCCCAAAGTATTGGGGCAGGTCTGGCCAAAGCCACTATTGCAGGACGGGTCAATGGCACGCTACGCGATGCCTGTGAGTTGATCAGCGACGATGCCACTCTACAAATCATCACCGCTAAGGACGACGAAGGGGTCGAAATTATTCGTCACTCGTGCGCGCACTTGCTCGGTCATGCGGTCAAGCAGTTGTATCCAGACGTCAAAATGGTGATTGGCCCTGTGATCGACGAGGGGTTTTATTACGATATTTATAGTGCTAAGCCATTCACGATGGATGATGTCGCTGCGATTGAAGCGCGGATGCGGCAACTGATCGACACTGAATACGATGTGATCAAAGTCATGACCCCGCGCGCCGAAGCCATCGAGGTGTTCACGCAGCGCAGCGAAGATTACAAGCTCCGTTTGATCGACGACATGCCCGATGAAACCGCGATGGGGCTGTATTATCACCAAGAATATGTCGATATGTGTCGTGGCCCGCATGTGCCGAACACACGGTTTTTAAAGGCATTTAAACTGACCAAACTGTCTGGCGCGTACTGGCGCGGTGATGCCAAAAACGAACAGCTTCAGCGCGTGTATGGCACAGCATGGGCAGATAAAAAACAACTGGCCGCCTATATTCAACGCATCGAAGAAGCCGAAAAACGCGACCATCGCAAAATCGGTAAAGCGCTCGACTTGTTTCACATGCAAGAAGAAGCACCGGGCATGGTGTTCTGGCATCCCAACGGCTGGACGATTTACCAAGTGCTTGAGCAATACATGCGTAAAGTCCAGCATGACAACGGCTACTTAGAGATCAAAACCCCGCAAGTGGTGGATCGGATTTTATGGGAAAAATCAGGCCATTGGGATAACTATGGTCAGAACATGTTCACCACCCACAGCGAAAATCGCGACTATGCGATTAAACCGATGAACTGTCCGTGTCATGTGCAAGTGTTTAATCAAGGCCTAAAATCCTATCGCGATCTGCCGCTACGCTTGGCTGAGTTTGGATCTTGTCATCGCAATGAACCATCGGGCTCGCTGCATGGTTTGATGCGGGTGCGTGGTTTTGTACAGGATGACGCGCATATTTTTTGCACCCAAAACCAAATTGGCTCAGAAGCGGCTGACTTTATTAAACTGACCCTTGATGTGTATCGGGACTTTGGTTTTGATGACGTACAAATGAAGCTCTCCACTCGCCCCGAAAAACGCGTTGGTGAGGATCATCTGTGGGATATGGCCGAAAAAGCCTTGGCCGATGCACTAGATGCTGCGGGTCTGGATTGGCAGTTGCAAGCAGGTGAAGGCGCATTTTATGGCCCGAAAATCGAATTTAGTCTGAAAGACTGTCTCGGTCGGGTTTGGCAGTGCGGTACGATTCAGCTTGATTTTAACTTGCCAGAGCGTCTGGATGCCTCGTTTGTGAGTGAAGACAACAGTCGTGATCGACCTGTGATGCTGCATCGGGCAATTTTGGGCAGTTTTGAGCGATTTATTGGTATATTGATTGAGCATTATGCAGGTTTGATGCCGCCATGGCTTGCACCAGTACAGGCTTGTGTGATGAATATCACCGACAATCAAGCCGACGCTTGTCAGAAAATCACCCGCTTACTCAATGATCAGGGCATTCGAGCGATCAATGACTTGAGAAACGAGAAAATCGGCTTTAAGATTCGAGAAAGAACTCTTGAGCGTATCCCGTACATGTTGGTACTCGGCGACCGTGAGGTTGAGGATGGCACTGTCAACGTACGGACACGTGGGGGTAAAAATTTGGGAACCATGCCGATCGACGCGTTCGTTCAGTTGGTTCAATCCGCCGTCGCCGAACGCGGCCGGCATGTTATGGAGTAATCGCGATTAAACAGCCTGAACGCAACCCACAGGGTGCAAAAAACAACCGTCCTGCCATTAACGATGAAATTCGCGCAACCGAGGTTCGTCTGGTCGATGAAACTGGTGAGCAAAAAGGCATTGTCCCGCTAAAAGAGGCACTGTCTGCTGCGGAAGCGGTGCAGCTTGATCTGGTCGAAATTGTGGCCAACGCTGAGCCGCCAGTCTGCAAAATCATGGACTACAACAAGCATCTGTTTGATCTCAAACAGAAGCAAAAAGAGGCCAAGAAAAAGCAGCATCAGGTTCAGGTCAAAGAGATCAAGATCAGACCTGGTACAGAGGAAGCTGACTATCAGGTCAAGCTTCGTGCCATCACTCGCTTCCTAGAAGAGGGTGATAAAGTCAAGATCACCTTACGTTTCCGTGGCCGTGAAATGGCACACCAAGACATTGGTATGAAGCAGCTTCAGAAAATTGAAGTTGATGTGGCGGAATTTGGCATCATTGAGCAGCCTCCTAAAATGGAAGGCCGCCAAATGGGTATGCTGATTGGTCCGAAAAAGAAAAAGTGATTTTTCTGATATCAGCAAAAGCCCTGCACTCTCGCAGGGCTTTTTTGTATGGAGAGGGGTGCTATCATGTTGAGAGAGGATATTAGGGATATCAATGATTTGATTCGGCTTGTACAGCAAGGTGAGCAAAACTGGTTACAGTATGGTCACGTTCAAGTACGCCAACATGGCGATATTTTGATGTTTAACTATACAGATGCGGCAGAAAGTGCGGGTTGTTGGAATGCATTTGAACGAATGTCACGTGGTTTGATGATTCATCGTCAGACAGGTGAAGTCGTGGCGAGGCCGTTTGATAAGTTTTTTAACTGGGGCGTCCGTACAGCACCGATGCTCAGTTGGTGTGCGTCACCGAAAAAATGGATGGTTCACTGGGTATTTTGTATCGTCTAAACGGTGAGTATCGGATTGCGACCAAAAGTTCTGTGCAAAGCCTACAAGCCAAATGGGCAACAGCATTTCTGAAGAACTATGACTTAAGTGACTTGCCAGACTACTACACGTTGATGTTCGAAGTGATTTATCCAAGCAATCGGATTGTGGTGGACTACGGTCAACGCCAAGATCTGGTCTTGATTGGTGCGCGCAATCGATTTACCGGCGAAATGGCCAGTCTTGCCAAGCGGCAAGCATTGGCGGCACAGTTTGGTTTTGGCCTACCCAAGCTTTATGAGTTTTCCAGCGCAATGGAATTGCATGCGGTGTTGCCGACGCTAGATGGGCAAAACGAAGGCTATGTGGCAGAGTTTGCCGATGGTCAGCGGTTTAAGTTTAAAGGTCAGCGTTACTTGGAGCTACAAAGCCAGACGTTGAGCTTTAATATTGCGTTGCAGGCCGTGATTGATGGCAAAACCGCACAATTGCTTGCTGAAACGCCTGATGAGTTTCTGTCGATGGTACATGAGTGGCTTACTGAGATTGAGCAAACTGTACAGCGTATCAACACAGAGGTACGACAGGCTTTTGACCAAGCACCGAAAGACTCTCAAAAGATCTTTGCGATGTGGGTCATGCAGCATCACAAGCCGCTGTCCCCCTATTTGTTTACCTGCTTAAAAGGCCAGCCGTTTGAGCAGGATATTTATAAACATGCGTTTGCTAGTCGGCAGTAATCTGTTTGGTATAGGGTATTGTAGGTTGACGATTTGCATCGGATACTTGCTAAAGGCCCTACACCGTGATGGTGTGGGGCTTTTTTATTGTGTTTAGATCGACTACAATGCACGCCCCTTACCCCTAGGTCATCCACAGTTGGGTGGATTGCGCCAAAAGGGTCATCGAAAGAGGTCATCATGAAAGTCAAGCTAAAGACTAAGCGTGGCGCTGCAAAACGGTTCAAAAAAACCGCTAACGGCTTCAAGCGTAAACAAGCTTTCAAGCGTCATATTCTGACCAAGAAGTCCCCGAAACGTATTCGCCAACTGCGCGGCTGTGTAATGGTTCACGTCAGTGACGTTGCAGCAGTTCGTCGTATGTGCCCGTACCTATAAGGAGAGACTAAATGGCTCGTGTAAAACGTGGTGTAGTGGCTCGTAGTCGTCACAAAAAAGTTATGGCTCGCGCCAAAGGTTATTACGGTGCACGTTCACGTGTATACCGTGTAGCTGTACAGGCCGTCATGAAAGCTGGCCAATATGCTTATCGTGACCGCCGTCAGAAAAAACGTCAATTCCGCGCCCTGTGGATTGCCCGTATTAACGCTGGTGCGCGTTTGAACGGTCTATCATACAGCCGCATGATCAATGGCTTGAAAAAAGCTGAGATCATCATTGACCGTCGTGTATTGGCCGACATCGCCATGCATGATGCCGTTGCGTTTGCCGCAATTGCACAAAAAGCAAAAGATGCACTGGCCGCCTAAGCGTTGCTAGATGAAGAAAGCCACCGTGAGGTGGCTTTTTTTATTGGGGCTGATTATTGTATGAATGTGCCAAGGCAGTCGGCAATGTCTAAAACCAACATCGGAGAATTGAAAATGAAAGATCACAAATACTTAGAAAAGAGAAAGGAAGTCGAAGCATATTTCACAACAAAGAACATACGTCCATCTCCTGAGCAAATCGTTCAATCTCCATCAGGCAGTTTTGAGTTAAAGATTTATGAAGTGGTTACTGGTACAGGCGCGTGGGAATATACACTGGGTATCGTGAAAAATCTGCATACAGGATCTGTAGTTTGCAAGATTAAAAGAAATTTTAGCCATTTTTGGTATGCATGGGTACAGCACAAAAATGGTTATGAGTATCTGTTATGTGGTGAGGATTACCAAGGTTACTCGGTGCTTAATTTGAGCACAGAAGCGTATCACTCGTATTTCCCAGAAGAAGGGCATGATGGAATTGGTTTTTGCTGGGCGGATGTGCATCCTTCGCCAGATGGTCTGGTATTAGCGGTTGATGGTTGTTATTGGGGATGTCCATATGAATTGGTTATTTTCGATTTTAAAACTCCAGAAGCTTTACCGCTTCTAGAAATAAGTCGATTCTCTGATCTCGATGTCTGTCAAGGCTGGTTAGATAGTCAAACATTTGCCTTTACCAGAACTGTGCTGAAAAGAAAGGCGGATGGGCAACCTTATGAGCGGCTTTCGGAACAGGAGCAGGTTGTTTTGCATGCCGACATAGATTTGGCATGTGAAGTAGTAGAGAAACAAATTTTTCAAAGGGATATCAAATAAGGTTTCTATTATGCAAGACCAAATCCACCTGACCCACCTCCAGCAACGCGCCCACGATCAGTCCTTGCGTTACTTGTACTTCTGGGGGCATACGCAAAAAGGCACAGCCATCAGCAAAGCCTGCTTGAGCCAATGGTATCCCGCAGCGTTTACCGTTGACGGTGTCACTTATCCGACCGCCGAGCATTGGATGATGGTCGGTAAAGCCCGCTTGTTTGATTCGACATGGGTCAAACGAATTATAGCCAATCCTGATCCCGCTGCCGCCAAAGCATTTGGGCGTAAAATTAAAAATTTTGATCAGTCGGTTTGGTTGCAACATCGGTTTGAGCTTGTGGTACAAGGCAACCTTGCTAAGTTTAGCCAAAATGCGGCTTTAAAAGAATTTCTACTTGCTACTGGTGATCAGGTTCTGGTGGAAGCCTCACCAGTTGATCAGGTTTGGGGGATTGGTTTGGCCGCAGATGATCCGAGTGCTGCTACTCCTGCTGAGTGGCGTGGTCTAAATCTATTGGGTTTTGCCTTGATGCGTGTGCGTGAGCAATTAGAGTTATGCTCTACCTAAGTACGTTTAAGAAGGAAAAGTTTCATGGCTCAAATCATTCACTCGCCACAGCCCCTAAGTGAGATTCAACATCACACCGTCTTTCTTGCGGGGACGATTGAAGATGGTCGGAGTATTGATTGGCAAACTGCGATCATTGACGCTTTGGCTGATTGCGACGTGACGCTTTTAAATCCACGACGTGCA
>JAYXXU010000157.1:0-6741 GCA_036019135.1 Pseudomonadota bacterium
TGAGATAAATAATCATTAAGGTTTTTCTGGGGGCGCTTTATTGTCATATATTTCTTATTAATGCTGATTGGTTATTTAGTTTTTTTGGTAAATTTGGCTTTTAGTGTGAGATTATTGTTGGTTTTGAGCTTACTTTTCTCTAGATGGTCAAGATATAATCATAAGAGTCAGACCAAATTGTTTGGTCGTGCAGGTATAGGTTACGGAGAATAGGACATGGCCATCATCAATGGAACGAGCAATGCAGATCAACTATTTGGCTCACCCCAAAATGACACCTTAAATGGAAGTATAGATATAGATGTGATGCGTGGTGGAGCAGGTGATGATATTTATATCGTGGATCACGCCAGTGATGTGGTCGATGAAACGAATTTTGTCATTTCCAACACCACCAGCGTGACTCAGGTTGATTTGGGCGCTGCAACAGCGCACCGAGCGATTGATTTAGGGGATATATCACCCGATGGCACCAAAATTGTGTTTGCCAGTAATGCTCGACTCGCGGGGACGGATCTCAGTGACAGCGGTAATGACTTGTATGTCAAAGATTTAATCTCAGGGACGATTACGCATGTTAATGTGCGTAGCAATGGCACACAGGCCACACCGTTGACATCAACTTATCGAGCGATGTTCCTCGACAACAATCGAGTTGCCTTCTCCTCTACTGATGCAAGCATGATCGCTGGCGTAACCGATACGAACTCTACGTTTGATATTTTTATCAAAAATCTGACCACTGGCGAACTGACCTTGGTCACAAATACGGCGAGTAGTTCGACCACAACGGGAAGTAGCGCATCGGCATTGGCCTCCGTATCGCTCGACGGCTCGAAGATTTTGTTTACCAGTTTGGCAACTAACTTAGGGCCAACTGACACGAATGGCTTTCAAGATCTGTACATGAAAGACGTTAATACGGGTGAGGTGACTTTGGTGTCACAACTCAGTACAGGGGTGCAAGCAGACAATGAATCGACTCGTACAGGCTTTACTGGTCGTGTACTGGCACGTTTTGTGGGGAGTGACAACACCAAAGTATTGTTTAGCAGTAAAGCCACCAATTTTGTGACGCCTGATAATAACAATACAGGGGCAAATACTGGCAATATTTTGGGTAATGACTTGTTTATTAAGGATTTGGTCACGGGTGATATTACTAGAGTTAATACTGGTAGTGCAGGCCAGCAGGGCAATTATAATATCCGTATTGGCGATGTGAGTAACGATGGCACCAAAGTGCTGTTTGTCACCCAAGCGAGTAATTTGATTGACCCCTCTAACTCAACACTAAATCCAATCCCTCAGTTGTATGTCAAAGATTTAATCACGGGGACAGTGACGCTGATTAGCACGCCCAATGGCACGACGCTTGCTGATCAAGAGTCGTACAACCCCATCTTTACCGCAGATGGTACACGGGTGATTTTCCGGACAGCAGCTACCAATTTGGGAGCTGGATCGACGGCAGGGTCAGATACGCTGATGTATGACCTCAATACCAATCAGTTGATCCAGCTCAATACCACCAGTGCAGGGGTAGCCAGTGATGGCAATACGCCAAACTCATCTTCCTTGCGCAGCGTGTTATCGCCCGATGGCAGCCGAATTTATTTTATTGATCAAGGCAATAATCTGAGTGGTACGTCCGATGCTTTCCTTGATATTTTTTATCGTGACTTATTTCAGGTCACCTCGGGTGATGCAGGTGGAATAGATACCGTTCAGTCTTCGATTGATTACACCTTGGGCAGTTATATTGAAAATTTAACCCTCAATGGTTCGGACCATATTAATGGTACAGGTAACGATCTGGATAATGTGATCGTTGGCAATACGGGTAACAACGTGATTACGGGTGGTTTGGGCGTCGATATGCTTACGGGCAATGGCGGCAATGATACCTTTGTATTTGGCAATATTAGCCATAGCAGCAATGCCACGCCCGATGTGATTACAGATTTTACACAGGTGGCTGATCAGATTGATCTGACAGGGATTGCAGGCGCACCCGTGATGTTTAATGGCACTGTCGCTAGAGCCAACTCAGTTTGGTATACCCAAAACGCGGGCAATACTGATGTGATGATTGATACAACGGGGGATGCAGTTGCCGACAGTACGATTCGTTTGACGGGTACACTGAATTTGACCGCAGCGGATTTTATTGGGGTTGCAGTCAATGCTGCACCTGTGGCGAGTCCACTGTCGGTGAGCGGTACAGAAGACGATGTGAGTATTGCTGGTCAGGTGGTCGCAAATGATGCCGACGGCGATACGCTGACATATGCCGTGGATGGTGCAACACCTGCGGGATTGACCTTTAACTCAGATGGTTCATTTAGTTATGTCCCGACTGCGGTCGATCAGGCTTTGGCGGCTGGTGAAAGTCGGCAGGTTGTATTTGATTTCATAGCAAATGACGGCACAGTTAACTCCACCGCTCAGACGGTCACAATCACCGTCAATGGGGTAAATGATGTCGCTGTCATTAGTGGTGATGTCGTGGGCGAGGTTGGTGAGCAAAGGAATTTAAATGCAGCACCCGTACAAGTGCTTGGCCAGTTGACACTAACTGATTTGGATAGCTCTGACCAATCGGCTGGCTTTAGCGTTGCCTCTGGCAGCAGTGCTTCGGCTTATGGGAGCTATAGCATTAATGCCCTTGGTGAATGGCAGTACACGCTGGATCTCAACCATGCAGATGTACAGCAATTGAGTGCAGAAGATCAGCTCGCTGATTCATTTGATGTGGCCAGTAGTGATGGTACGGTACAACGTATTGATATCACTATTATTGGTTCAGATTTTTATCATGGTGATACGAGTGATAATGTCTTTCTGGGTGGACGTGGTCATGATGAGGCTGCGGGTTTTGCGGGCGCAGATGAGCTGTATGGTGGACAAGGCGGTGATCTATTGCTTGGACATGGCGGTAATGATCAGCTCTATGGAGGTGAAGGGCATGATGTCTTGGATGGTGGGCTTGGTCAGGATCAGATGTTTGGTGGTGTAGGGGATGATAGGTATATTGTGAATACAGCAGGTGACATGGTGGTTGAGCTTGCTGATGAAGGGGTTGATCATGTATTGAGTTCGATTGATTATCAATTAAGTGATCATATTGAACATTTAACATTGACTGAGGTGGGTCTCACAGGCATCGGTAATTTATTCGGCAATACGATGATAGCTCATCAGAGCGGCAGTAGCTTATTTGGGAGGGGTGGTGATGATCATCTGATAGGTGATGTGGGCAATGATATTTTAGATGGTGGCTTGGGTCAGGATGTAATGGTTGGTGGTCAGGGCAACGATACCTATTTTGTCAACACACGAGGAGACAGTGTGGTTGAGTCGGACACCGAAGGTTATGACACGATCAACAGTACCATCAACTGGGATATGGAAGATCATGTCGAGCAGTTGAATTTGTTGGGCAGTGCGAATATTTATGGTCGTGGCAATAGCCGTGATAACCTGATTATGGGCAATAGCGGTGACAATCTATTAAATGGTGGGTTGGGTGCTAATCAACTGATTGGCGGTACAGGTCATGATACCTATGTGCTGCGCCGCGAATATGGGCTGAATGTGGTTGAAGAGAGTGCTGACTCATCAGGTGGTTTAGATGATCACGTCGCGCTTGGCGTTGGAGTGAGTGCTAATCAAGTATGGTTTAGCCAAGTGGATGATGATTTGCAGGTGAGTATCATTGGCACGGAAGCGCGGGTTTTGATCCAAGACTGGTATAGCGAAGGGATTTCGGTTGAGCGTTTCCGCTTGCACAACGGTAGTGAGCTGAGTGCAAACGATGTTGAAGCATTGGTTAATGCCATGTCTGCGTTTGAGCCGCCAGCGTTGGGAGAGACGAGCTTGAACACAGAGCAACAAAATGCCTTGGGTGGTTTGATTGCTACAAGTTGGGCGTCATAACACATCGGACGCATCAAAATCACCCAAGTATATGCTTGGGTGATTGAGCGGCACTTTAGCCTGTGATATAGCTCTGTAGTTGTTCAATCATCTTTTGTTGCTCATTGATCATAGTCTTTACTAGATCACCAATCGAGAGCATACCCAAAAGTTGGTCATCTTCAACAATGGGCAGATGTCGAATGTGTTTGTCTGTCATGAGATGGAGACAGGCTTCAATAGACGTGGTTGGTGTGACCGTGGTTAACACTGTAGTCATAATATCAGCGACCGTGGTATTACGTGATGATCGATCCATCAGAGCGATTTTGCGCGTGTAGTCGCGTTCACTAAACATTCCAGCCAGCTTGCCGTCCTGTAGCACAATCAGTGCACCGATTCCCTTGTCTGCCATCAGGCGAATTGCATCAAAGACGGTTGAGTCTGGCGTGACGTGATAAGTTTCTTGATATGATTTAGCGCGTAAGACGTCGGCTGCCGTAGGCATGTTGACTTCCTTCTATGAGTATAGAGTGTCTTTTAGTTTTAAACGATTTTTTATCAAATAAAAAGCAAGTTTTCTTTAAAGTGCTAAATCTATACGGTCTTCCGATACATTTTTGCTTGCGTCTTTACTCGTTAAAGTGGGGCTGTACGGATGTATGATTGGCTGCGATGGTGACTGTGATCAAAACGTCAATAGACCCTAGACAAATTTGCCTAGGCATTAGACACTATGCGTTAATCTGAAATATTCATTTACTATTTTGGTTTTTACCAAAATCAGTAGCGCACATGCAGGAGCAGATGATGGCGATTCGTATTACAGGAACAGGTGTGTACACCCCACCATTTTCGATCAGCAATGAAGAGTTGGTCGAGAGCCTCAATGCTTATGTTGAAGACTACAATCAAGCTCATGCAGCAGAAATTGAAGCAGGTACCGTGACTCCCAAGCGAGGGTCTTCTGCACCGTTTATTGAAAAGGTATCTGGGATTCAATCACGCTATGTGGTCAATAAAGAAGGCGTGCTTGATCCCAAGCGGATGTGTCCGATCATTCCTGAGCGTGCGAATGATCAGATCTCGATTCAAGCCGAAATGGGTGTTGCCGCAGCCAAAGAGGCGCTGAGCAATGCAGGTCTGGTGGCTGATGATCTGGATGCAGTGATTCTGGCCTGTTCCAATATGCAGCGTGCCTATCCTGCGGTGGCGATTGAAATTCAATCAGCATTGGGCATGACGCGTGGCTATGCCTTTGATATGAATGTGGCCTGTAGTGCAGCAACTTTTGGTTTGCAGCAAGCCGTCGATGCGATTAAGGCAGGTTCGGCCAAGCGGGTATTGGTGGTGAATGCAGAGATTACCTCGGGTCACTTGAACTGGACAGACTATAGCAGTCACTTTATTTTTGGTGATGTGGCGACGGCGGTGATCGTTGAGGCGACCGATGATAAAGTGGGCTTCGAGGTGATTGGCACGCAATTGCTGACGCAGTTCTCGAATAATATTCGCAATAACTTTGGTTTTCTAAATCGTGGCGATGAGTCTGGTATCGGGCAGGCCGATAAGCTCTTTGTTCAAAATGGCCAGAAAGTCTATCGTGAGGTGTCTCCGCTGGTTTCAAAAACCATTACGGAGCATTTAGCCACGCTGGATCTGACCGTTGAGGCAGTACAGCGCTATTGGTTGCATCAGGCTAACGAAAACATGAATAAATTCATCCTGAAAACCATGTTGGGATATGAGCCTACGCGTGATCGTGCACCGATTATTTTGGATGAGTATGCCAACACCAGTTCTGCGGGGTCGATTATAGCATTTCATAAATATTCGCAAGATCTGAATGTAGGTGATATTGGCGTGATTTGTTCATTTGGTGCAGGTTATTCGATTGGTTCCATCATTGTGCGTAAGGTGGGCTAAGGTCTGTCCAGATGCCAAAAGGGCGGTTGCCACATCTGTTGCAATCCGCCCAATATGGTGTTACTCCTCCCAGTATTCATCCCCTGCGCCACATGCAGCTTCAAGCTGCATCAGCTCAGTCAGTGGTAGTGGACGGATTTCGTAGAAAGGCTGCTTGAGCAGGTCATTAATCGCAATTAATGCTTTTTCATCGCGTTTTTTGAGAGTAAGCTCGGTTTTTTTGGTGTTGTAACTGAGGTTTTTTTGAGTGTCAATCGCGGCTTGGAGCAGGGTGGGGCTGTCACTCAATTCGGCCAGTGTGCCTTTAAGATGCATCGGTTCATCAAATTCATACATGAGGTTTTCAAGCGCATCTTCCAGCAGTTGCTGTGCTGATTCAGCATAGATCAACGATGTACCAGACTCATCATAATTCATAGCATATTCTTGCTGATGTGGGAGCCAGAGCGTGTAGAACTGGCTATCAGGCTGGACTTCAATGATTTGAAAGCTATTCATGCCAACTAAGTTAATAAATTCAAGCGTATCGTCATCATTGAGTGCATCAGGAATAGTGTCTTGGATGACTTCGCCGTCTTCAAGGATATGCTCGCCACAGCGCTCAAACACAAACCGATCCATTTTTTGGATGAATTCTTGGCTGCCATCAAAGAAGCTATCGATTTCGTGTAGTTCAAAATTACGTGCGTTTTGCAGTTCGAGGCTACGCAAGGCGGCTTGTGCTTCAGCATGGGTATCGTAGACCGCTTGCATCCGACTGCCTGCCACATAGAATGTTTCGTCGTTGTAGCCAAAAAAATTGGCGCGTAGGACATATTGGATTTGGCTCATCTGATTCACTCCGTTGAACAATCAAAACAACATCAAAGGGATGACATTGAGCTTAGACAATATTGT
>JAYXXU010000158.1:0-8467 GCA_036019135.1 Pseudomonadota bacterium
GCCTCCCGTTACGAAAAAGTCTTGCGTGATACTGGCGTGATTCCAGCCAATGCTGCCACCAAAGATGTGATTCCATTTGTTAATGTGGCTAGAACAGGTATTGCAGCCGGCTCGTTTGAAGGGCCAACGGGTCGTCGTGTCGATCAAACCAAACTGCTGGCCTTGAATGCGTATACTGATCAATTGCAACCGCCTAAACCGCCAAGCAACTTGAGTAAAAATCGAATTGCCTTGGGTGAGCAGATTTTTATGACTGCGCGTGATGCAGGCGGGGCAAACTGTGCTGCTTGTCATACTGCTAATCCGAATGATCCTGTGGAAAATGATCGGATTCGTACCTTGTCTTCGCTGTATCGTCCCTATAATGACAGTCTGTTGACCTTGCTGGATCGTTCAGCCAAGGGCATCACCAATATCCAAAAAACCACTGCAGGACCGAATCCTGAATATGATTTGGCGTTGGTGGTGTTGGATGCCAGTATTCGGGGCGAGCCAAAAGGTAATGCAGGCCAAAAACCCGGTTATGCCAAGCCTTTACTGTTGGGTCTCAATACCAAAGACGAATTTTTGCATAATGGCTCAGTGCAAGGTGAAGATGCGATTAGTGCTTTGGAAAATCTGTTGAACCCTGCACGCGGCAGCGATGCCCCGCATCCGTTCTATTTCCCAAGTGCGACGCAAACTGTAATTGCAGGTGGTGTGAGTGGCGATCAAGGTCGTCGGGCATTGATTGAGTATCTGCGCAGTCGGAACACCGAATAAAAAGCGTGGATGATCACTAAAATCTCCAACGTTTCTGCTTACAGGGGATTCCCCCATCTGGACTCAGGGTGGGGGATGGTGAAAAAGAGGCTGAAATTATTCAGCCTTTTTTTTGGCATTGGCTTTTTTGGCCTTTACCTTCTTGGATTTTTTGTTGGGCGATTTTTTGGGTTTAGGGTCTTTTTCGGCTTTTGGCTTTTTCGTTTTTGGCTTTTTGACCTTGATGGTCTCTAACGCTTGTTCGATCAAAGCTGCTTGGCTAGCTTCTGCCTTGGGCGTCGGCGTTTGGCCACGCATGGCACGTGATCGTCCAGCCGCTGCTTGAGTGCGCGGGGCTTTTTGTCGGACAGCACGACCTGCACTGGTCAGTTGTCGCACCAGTTCAAAGTCGACTTTGCGATCATCAAGGTTAACCCCTGCGATTTTGACTTGCAGTTGGTCACCAAGCGCAAAGCGCTGTCCGTGACCGCGGCCATTTAGGCTTTGGCTGGATTGATCAAACTCAAAGAAATCATTGCCCATGTTGCGGACATGCACTAACCCATCGACATACAAGGCATTCAGCGTGACAAACACACCAAACTCCGTCACAGCCGTGATCGTACCTTCAAACTCCTCTCCGAGATGCTGCTGCATGTAATGGCATTTGAGCCAACTGGTCACTGAGCGCGAGGCTTCCTCGGCACGACGCTCTGTCATAGAGTAATGTAGCCCTGCTGCATCCAGTTGATCGGCATCCAGTGGCTGTGGGCGACCCGCCAATTGTGCCTTGATTGCACGATGCAGGAGCAGATCCGGATAGCGCCGAATCGGTGAGGTAAAATGCCCATATGCCTCATATGCCAAACCAAAATGACCTAAATTGTCTGCGCCATAGAAGGCTTGCATCATCGAGCGTAGCAGCACTGCATGAATACTGGCCGCATCAGGACGGTCTGCGGTGGCAGCGATGACCGCTTGATAGTCAGTCTGAGTGGGCTGTTCAGGGAAAGTCAGCCCAAGCAAGCGCACATAGTCCCGTACTTTTTGCACCCGTGTTGCCTCAGGAGGCTCATGGTTACGGTATAGCACAGGCAATTTATGCTTCAGCGCATAGTCAGCTGCACTGACGTTGGCCAGCAACATGCACTCCTCAATGAGCTTATGTGCATCGTTACGGGTGCGTGGCTTAATCTCAGTGATACCCCCTAACACATCAAATAGCATGTAAGTTTCGGTGGTTTCAAACTCCATCGCACCGCGCTCTGCTCGTACGCCGAGCATCACCTGATACAGTTGGAATAGCACCTGTAGTGACTTATGTACCGCAGGCTCATTTGGAATAGCCTGCTGATTGCCTGCCAGATAGTCGGCGACTTGGTCATAGATCAATCGTGCTTTGGAGTGCATGACTGCAGGATAAAACTGGTAGCCCGTCACGCGACCCGCACGGGATAAGGTCATGTCACAGACCATACACAACCGATCAACGTTGGGCTTAAGTGAACATAAGCCATTGGATAAGGCTTCTGGCAGCATTGGGACAACATGGTTCGGAAAATACACCGATGTGCCACGCGCTTGTGCCTCATCATCTAGTGCCGTGCCAATTTTGACATAGTGGCTGACATCGGCAATCGCAACGACCAAGCGGAAGCCGCCCCCAGCGCGTTTTTCGGCATAGACTGCATCGTCAAAATCCCGTGCATCAGCACCATCAATGGTAACTAATGCCAAATCACGCAAATCGACCCGATCTTTGCGGTCGCGGGTAGTTGGTTCTTTATACTTGGCCGTTTCGCTTAACACCTCGTCAGAGAAGACATGCGGCAAATCAAAGTCCAATAAGGTGCTGGGGATGATCAATTGTGTTTCGGCACGATCTGCTAGCGATTGCACGATATGGCCATTAGCATACTCTTCACGGCTTGGCCATTCATCGATTTTCACGCGCGCGGAATCACCAACCGATAGGCCAGCAGCAGTGATTTGTTCGGGTTCCATGGCAATCGGTTGGTGACTGTGTGGACTGCCCAACTGAATATAGTATTCGCCATCGATCAGTTTGACCTGACCGATAAACTCAGATTGTGGATGACTCACCACATCAACGATCCGTGCCACCAAGCGGCCACGCTGATCTGAACGTGTGGCACGTGCCCGAACCACGTCACCATCGAAGACTTGACGCATTTCGCGTTCGGGCAAGAACAAATCAGGCATGCCATCGACCAGAATAAAGCCAAAGCCTTTGGCATGTGCTTGCACCGTGCCTCGAATCAAATCTTGGTCTTCGAGCGGACGGTAACGGGGCGGATGCTCATCATTGGCAACCAGTTGGCTGTCCCGCACCATAGCATTCAGGCGACGGCTCAGCGCCTCAATCGCATCGGGATCATCAAGGCTAAAGTGTTGTACCAATTCGCTGTGTGAGCGGGGGTGTTCTGCTAGGATTTGGCCGATCAGTAATCGGCTTGGAATAGGGGAGGCGTATCGTGCGGCCTCGTTCGCAGCTTCAGGATCTTGCCAGCTCATGATATGTAGATTCATCAGGATTCATAGATAGTTTGCAGTCTAGCATACCGCTGCATGGGCATCGTGTTGCGATTGCATGGGTGGACATGGATCAATGCGGCGTACTGCGTTGAAAAAATAAAATCGCTGAAAAAAATAAAATCGCTTGACGGGCTAAATAACACTATCTAAAATCGCGCCCCACAGTACTGCGGATATGGCGGAATTGGTAGACGCGCTAGTTTCAGGTATTAGTGTCGCAAGACGTGGAGGTTCAAGTCCTCTTATCCGCACCAAATATATGTACACGGTAGCCCAAGGCAACCCACGAACCCTAGAGTTTACAAGGCTCTAGGGTTTTTTGTTGCCCAGCATTGCACAGGGCTGAACATGGTAAACCACGTATATTTGTTGGTATATTTGATGGTATCAAAAATACCAACAGGGTTTATGCCAGCATGTTGACCGATGCCGCGATCAAAAAAATTAAGCCGCCGCCGCGGGAACAAGGCAAACATGACGAATATCCCGATAAATACGGGCTACAGTTGCATGTCTTCCACACGGGTCGGATGACGTGGATATATGCTTACCGATTCGAACGTAAACAAAAAAATTTAACAATTGGACGTTATCCAACCGTAAAACTGGCCGAAGCACGACGCAAACGCGATGAAGCCCGCCAACAGATTGAGCAGGGCATCGACCCGAATCAACTCAAAAAAGACCGAAAGATTCAAGCGCAACAAGCTGCTTCACTTGGTGAAGTCATCACGCAATACATCGCCAATGAAGCCCCTAAGCACAAAGGCGCACGCTGGGAAACCATCCGCTTGAATAAGATCATGCGAGACTTTCCTGCGATCTGTGCCAAACCGATTGGTACAGTTGATCAGACTGACATGATTAAGTTTCGGGAAGCCCGCAGTGTAGAGGTGGGCAATTCTTCCGTGGCGCGTGAAATGCAGCTCCTCGGCAGTGTATTTCGTTATGCAATTCGGGAACTACGGGTGATTAAAGACAGCCCGCTCAAAGACGTGAATAAACCCAAAGCCGCCCCACACCGCGAACGCCGTGTATCGGCTGAGGAGATTGCCGCGATCTGTGCAGCGGCGAAATACCAAATGGGTAGCGTGCCTTTTACCCATACGCAGCAAGCAGTTTGGGCGTTTTTATTCGCGCTTGAAACCGCGATGCGAGCCAGTGAAATCATCGAGATGACGTGGGACATGGTGTATGACGATTATGTGCATCTGCCAGATACCAAAAACGGTGCAGCCCGCAACGTCCCCTTACTGGATACCGCCAAACAGTTGCTACAACTGGTGCAAGGGTTAGACCCTATTCGGGTACTGACGGTTGAGGCAGACGTTGCTTCGACCTTGTTTCGGAAGATTCGAATCAAAGCGGGCATCATGGATATGACTTTTCATGATAGCCGCCATGAGGCCACTACCCGTATCGCTCAGTTATTGCCGATACAAGACTTGTCCAAAGTGACGGGCCACAAAGACCTAAAAATGCTGATGCGCTACTACAACCCGACTGTTTCAGAAATCGCTGAGCGGATGCGTCAGGCACAGCAACGGGCAAAGCAGGTTGAGAACTGACAAACCATCCTGTTTTACGGTGTAACGCGTGTAACAGGTGTAATGTTACTGAATATATTGTTTTTTTCCTGTTGCACCGTGATTTTGGCGTGGTGTAACAGGTGTAACGCACGGCTAGCCGACACGCGTTATATATGTCCTGACCATCAAAAAGTATGGATTGAAGTTCACAATGTTCACCAAGTTCACGCTTTGGTTTCCAAACAGGGAAATCAAACTGGCAGGCCAATTGCGTGGTCAGTCGCACCACTGCATATATGTGCCGACCATCAAAAGATACCGAGTGAAGTTCACCAAGTTCACAACGTTCACACCAAGCATGGCGCATGAATACAGTGAAGCATCGCCATGAGTTGTCCAAAAACACAGCATGCTCATGCCGTACCACCGAATAAGCCACGACAATGCCGCTGTATTTGCTTTACTCTAGCCGACAAATTGGAGCAGACATTGCGCCACGCGCCGCTGGGT
The DNA here is from genome assembly GCA_036019135.1 of Pseudomonadota bacterium. Lineage (GTDB taxonomy): Bacteria > Pseudomonadota > Gammaproteobacteria > Pseudomonadales > Moraxellaceae > JAYXXU01. Next base: position 5,337 of record JAYXXU010000158.1, read on the forward strand.
CGGTCTGACCTGTGTTGGGGTTGTGTCGCACTGGAGATTAAGGAACCATATCAGCATGAATACTGAAAATTACTCACAAACCGCCTCGTTTATTTGGTCGGTTGCCGACTTGCTGCGCGGTAATTTTAAGCCATCCCTGTATGGTCGGATTATTCTGCCGTTTACCTTGTTACGCCGTTTGGAATGTGTGCTCGAAAGTAGCCGAGATGCAGTTGAAGCCGCCGCCAAACAGCATGCCGATAAGCCCGAAGCGGTGCGCGATCAGTTGTTGTTACGCTTGTCGGGGCAGTCGTTTTTTAACACTACCAAAATCCGACTGGCCAATCTGTCCGATACACAAACCGCCGATGACCTGATCACCTATGTACAGGCGTTTAGCCCTGATGCACGGGAGATTTTTGAGTATTTTAAGTTTGAGGAATTTATTCACCAGCTACATCAAGCCGATCTGCTGTATCAGGTTTGCGTCCAGTTTGGTAAAAAAATCGACCTATCGCCTACTGAAGTGAATAACTTTGGCATGGGACTGATTTTTGAGGAGTTGATTCGGCGTTTTGCGGAAAGTGCCAACGACGATGCAGGGGAACATTTTACCCCACGCGATGCAGTGCATCTGGCCACGTCATTGCTGATGACGGGTCAAGAGCATGTACTGACCCCGAACAGTATTGTGACTATCTATGACCCGACCGCAGGCACGGGCGGCTTTTTGTCTGAAGCTGAGGAATATATCAACAGTGTCAGTACGGGGGTGGAGGTCAGCCTGCTGGGACAGGAGCTAAACCCAGAGTCTTATGCGATTTGTAAAGCAGACATGCTGATCAAAGGCCAAAACGTCGGCCATATCAAGCTGGGCAATACCTTATCGAATGATCAGCACAGCGATCAGAAGTTTACCTACATGTTGTCTAACCCGCCATTTGGGGTCGATTGGAAAGGCATCCAAAAAGTGATTGTTCAGGAGTATAGCCGAGGCTTTGCGGGTCGATTTGGCGCAGGTTTGCCGCGTGTGTCCGATGGATCATTGTTGTTTTTGCTGCACTTGGTCAGCAAGATGCGTCAGCCAGAGCAAGGCGGCTCACGGATTGCGATTGTGCTGAATGGCAGTCCACTGTTTACAGGTTCGGCAGGGTCGGGCGAGTCTGAGATTCGGCGTTATGTGTTGGAGCGTGATTGGGTCGAGGCGATTGTGGCCTTACCGACGGATATGTTCTTTAACACGGGGATCAGTACCTATATTTGGATTTTATCCAACAACAAGCCTGCACAGCGTCAAGGCAAAGTACAACTGATCGACGGCAGCAACCATTTTGCCAAGATGCGTAAATCATTGGGCAGTAAGCGCAAGTATCTGACCGATGAGCATATTGATGATCTGGTGCGCTTGTATGGCAGCATGACTGAAGCCGATAACAGTAAAGTATTTGCTAATACCGCGTTTGGTTATCGTCGGATCACGGTCGAACGCCCGCTACAGCTTAATTTTAGTGCCAGTGCTGAACGGCTGGCCAAGCTTGAAGAACAAAAGCCACTGGAGAAACTCACCGCCGCCGAACGCGCCACGCTGATGGCCGCTTGTGTCAGTTTGGGCGATACGCTGTACCGCAATCGTGAGGCGTTTAGCAAAGCCCTCGACAAAGCCCTAGCACCATTAGGCAAGCAGCCTGCACCGATCAAAAAGGCGATTCTGGCTGCACTCAGTGAGCGCGATGACACGGCGGATATTTGCTGTGATGCCAAGGGCAAACCCGAAGCGGATAGCGATTTGCGTGACTACGAAAACGTGCCACTCGACCAGTCAATTGAGGCGTATTTTGCGCGTGAGGTGTTGCCGCATGTGCCGAATGCGTGGATTGATACCAGCAAGCGCGATGCACAGGATGGCGGTGTTGGGATTATCGGCTATGAGATTCCATTTAATCGGCATTTTTATGTGTTTACCCCGCCGCGTGCGTTGGCTGAGATTGATGCTGATCTCAAGCAGTGTACCGACCGAATTAAGCAGATGATCGAAGGGTTGTCGGTATGAGTGGGCAGACATATCGGGCAGATGAAAAAGTCGCGCCACTGGTGCGACAATTGTCGTGGGCGCGTCATGTGATGAATTTAGGTCAATGCAAACGTGCCGAAAAAGTGTCACCACTGGCGACACAATTACAAGGCGTGCAGGGGTTGCGTTTAGATGTACAGGAGCAGCAGGGATGAGTTTGCCAGCATATGCGGAATATAAAGACAGTGGCGTAGAGTGGCTAGGGGATGTGCCAAAGCATTGGGACTTGAAAAAGCTAAAATTTCTTTGCAAAGTCCAAACAGGGGATAAAGACACAATTAATGCAGTGGAAAACGGCGAGTATCCGTTTTTTGTGAGATCGCAGACTATTGAGAGAATAAATTCATTTACTTACGATTGTGAGGCAGTATTAACGGCAGGAGATGGCGTAGGCGTAGGGAAGGTCTTTCACTATGTTTGTGGAAAATTTGATTTTCATCAGCGCGTATACATGATGAACCATTTTAAGCATATATCTGGGCAGTTTTTTTTCCTGTATTTGTCTGAGTTGTTTGCAAAGGTTGCCTTAGATGGTGGTGCGAAATCCACTGTAGACTCTTTGCGTATGCCATTGTTTTTGAATTTTACTTTCAGCGTTCCACCACTACCCGAACAAACCATCATCGCCCGTTTTCTTGATCACGAAACCGCCAATATCGATGCGCTGATTGCCGAGCAGCAGCGGTTGATTGAGTTGCTCAAAGAGAAGCGGCAGGCGGTGATTAGCCATGCGGTGACCAAAGGATTCGACCCCAACGCCCCGATGAAAGATAGCGGCGTAGAGTGGTTGGGGGATGTGCCAGAGCATTGGGTTGTAGCCAAACTTGCTAGGGTAGCTGTTAGAGTCTTGACAGGCGGAACGCCAAGTGTGACAGAGTTTTCTGGGGTCTTAGATGATGGTGTAGATTGGTATACACCATCGGACTTCAAAGAAGAGCTTGTACTGAACGACTCAAAAAAACAAACGTCATTAAGTTTAGTTTCCGCTGAAAACGTAACCTTGTTTCCTGAAGGATCTGTGCTGGTTATAGGTATTGGTGCAACCTTGGGGAAGATTGGTTTAATACTAAAAAAATCAACA
>JAYXXU010000159.1:0-4788 GCA_036019135.1 Pseudomonadota bacterium
GCTTTAACAATGTGTTAACCAAACAAAGTGGTTTTTTTCCCGGCGGGGGGGCCTGTAATTTTTTTAAAATTAATGTTACTTAAAAAAAAACACGGCTGTGGTTACAGACCGATACAGGTAAGTCGTCTACTGCGATACCCAAGCGGCAACAACTGGCGTTTAACCATGTCGATGCCGCGCGGCAAGCGTATCTTGATAAAATCAGCCAACTGCAACGCACTGGCTTTATTGAAAATACTGTCGGCTAAGGCACAGGATATTCCAAATGACAACAGATCTATTCACCCTGTGGCAAGAGATTGAAAAAGCAGGCGGGCGCAACCGCTATATTCGCCAGCAACTGGAGAGCAAAGGCTTTTTGGTGGCGCGTAAACCGACTGATCGGATGAGCAATAGCGAGCTTGAGCGCTATAAAAAACAGCTCAAAACCGAAGCCAGCCAGCGGCGTGAACTGGCCAAACTCACATGGCAAGCCTACCAAAGCAGCCATATTGTGCATCTCGGCCAAGGCATTTACTGGTCAGACGACAGCAGTGAAGACAAATGGGATGTGCTGGATGCCGAAAAACGGCTGGTCGATAATCAACTGCCGATCCTGCGCAAAGTACCAGAGCTGGCGACTGCCTTAGGGCTGAGTGTCGCCCAACTGCGCGGGCTGTGCTATCAACGCGAGGTTGCGACACAAACCCACTATCACCGCTTTGAGATCCCCAAACGCACCGGCGGCATGCGTGCCATCTGGGCGCCACGACCTACATTAAAAAAAGCGCAGCATTGGATTTTGCGCAATATGCTCGATCAGATGCTGGTGCATGGCGCGGCGCACGGGTTTTTGGCGGGTCGTTCGATTGCCACCAACGCCGCCCAGCACCCCGACAGTCAACTGTTGGTCAAGGTCGATATTAAAGATTTTTTCCCGTCGATTAGCTGGAAACGGGTTAAAGGAATTTTTCGGCAAGCAGGTTATCGCGAACAAATCGCTACCCTGTTGGCCTTGTTGTGTACCGAATCACCGCGTGAGATGGTACAGCATGACGGCAAAACCGTGTATGTCGCTCTGGCCGAGCGCTGCTTGCCACAAGGTGCGCCGACCAGTCCTGCGTTGACCAATATTTTATGCTTGCGCTTGGATCGTCGCTTGACAGGGATCGCCCATAAAATGGGCTGGCGTTACAGCCGTTATGCGGATGATTTAACCTTTAGCTTCCCGCGACAGTCGGCACAAACGCCAAATATCAGTCAGCTACTCGGCTCATTACAGCAGGTTCTCAAATCTGAAGGATTACAGCTTCACCCTGACAAAACTCATATCGTGCGCCCGAGTGCCCGACTGGAGGTCACGGGTTTGGTGGTGAATGGCACACAGCCGCCACGTGTCGCTCGCCAAAAAAAGCGTGAATTGCGGGCTGCGATTCATAACTTAAAGCATGGCAAACCGCTCCGCGAAGGTGAAACCTTATCACGCTTACAAGGTTATGCCGCTTATATCGCGATGACTGAGCCAACGTTGGGAAAGCAGATGTTGGCTGAATTAAAAGCTATTGCGGCGGCTCAAACCAGCGTCTGATTGCAATAATCCTGAGATACAATCCTCAAATACAATTGGCCTACTTGATGGTAGGCCAATGTCTAACGTCTGAGATCAGCAAATTGATATTTTTTAATAATCAATCGAATAACTCAGTGCAATTGTACGTCCCTCGGCAGGAATACTCGACATTTTGCCGTAGGTTGCCACGGCCTCTTGGCTATAGACTGTACGGTATTCGGTGTTCCAGACATTATAGACCCCAACATTGAGCTGGCCTTTGGGCAATGCTGCATGTGCCAGCACATCCATCACCGCATAGCCCTTAATCTCTGCCGCTTTGGTCGGGCGTACATTTTGATCAAAGCTGGCTTGCAGTGAATCTTGATACGCACGATCTGACCCCCCAATCGCCAACATCTGTACACGAACGCCATGCCCATTCTGATCATTCCACTCGCTAAACAATGTGCCTTTGAGTGGTGCAACCCGATAAGCATTCAGTTCACGCCATGTCCCAGCCGTGTCTTTGAACTGACCACGCGTATACGCCACACTACCGCCCACATTCCAAACCGTACTAAGTGGTAAGCTTACGCTAGCTTCTGCACCATAGATGCGTTCATCAGTATCTGCCACACTGACACTAAAGTCTCGCTGGAACTGCGTGACTTTATCCGACGTATTATAAAAAGCAGTCAGACTCGCATTCAGATCATCGGCTGACTGCATCCGCCAACCTGCTTCCAGACTATCGACTTGGATTGGATCAACTGTACTGCTGCGCACCACAAAGTTGGGCTGTACATCCCGCAACGTACGCTGCATATCTGGCAAGCTAAACCCCTGTGAAAAATTCGCAAACAATTGTTGATCCGCATTCAGATCATAGACTGCCCCGAAGTTAAACAAAGTCGCATGGTGTTTGACTTGACCTGCCGCAACATCCGCAGTCGGATACGCCACGCCATAGCCTGCCAAATAATCGGCAAACAACAACTCAGTGGCTGGGGTAAATGCTGAACTTTGGCTGTCGATCTGCTCAAAGCGTACACCTGCCTTTAAGGTCAGGTCATCCGTGACTTGGGTGCTAGACTGGGCAAAAACACCTAACGTCTCCAAGTCTACATCAGGTCCAAAGGCATATTGCTTGCCTGTATATGGGTTTTGGACACCACTACTGGCCATAAACTGACGTAGATCCACCCCATCTGCAAACTGGCTGTTTTTTTCTTGTTGCACATCGACCCCGTAGATCAATGTCACAGGTCGATCCATCAGATGAAAATCTGACTGCACTGCGGTACGTAGCCCCAACACCTCGACCTCAGACTCGGACTGCAACACTGCATAGGCATTGCGCAATACGGCAGTTTTATCAGCATCGGCAATTGGCAGCCCCATCACAAACTGCTGCGCACGAGTCGTTCCAATATACGATGCAAATGGGAAAAAACGCCCATTTTCTTGACGATAGTAGGCTTCAGCCGTCAGGGTTTGACCAAACAAATCTTGATTGCGATAGGTCGCGCTGATGCTGTGACGATCCGTATAGGGCTGTTGATCCAATTGCAGCCCCTTGACCGCCTTCAAGCTTGGATCTAAGGCAGGATTCAGCAAATATGCCAAATTCACCCCATAATCAGGGGCATAATCTGAATCCTGTTCATCTTGATAATACTGTCCTGCGAGACTGATACTTTGCGTATCGGTCAACTGAATATTCAACCGACCGTTCACATCCAGTGTTTGGGTATCTTGACGGTCGGTTTGGGCAGGCTCTGGTGCAATCCGATCACCACGCACATCCAATTGAGCGCCGCGTTGCGTGAGATTTGCACCCAAAAACCCATCCACCTGATCTCGTGCAAAGCTGACACTTTGCCCTAACTCATAGGCCAAAGCATCATTCGAAAATTTGCGCCCTGCTGTAACACCAGCTTCAGTTCGGAACGCCAATGCTTCACCTTGATTGCGCTTGGTGACAATATTAATAATCCCGCCCGTTGCACCTGAACCATACAAGCTCGTTGCACCCGACAGTACCTCAATCCGCTCAACAGAAGCAGGACTGATGCTATTGAGTTGGCGTGAAATATCCCGCGAACCAGTCTGTGGAATCCCATCAATCATGATCTGCACTTGGCGACCCCGCATGGTTTGACCGTAGTTACTGGTCGTACCACTGCTGACCCCTAAAGACGGTACTAATTGCGACAGGACATCTGCAATTTTTCGCCCTGCGGCAGCCTGCTGTTCAATTTGCTCACGCGAGATGCTCTGTACCGCGCCTGCGATTTCGGCAATAGTACTTGGAGTACGGGTGGCACTGACCATGATCGGAGCCAACGTTTGGGTGACGGGTGGCTGTGATGTTTCTAGTAATTGTGCTGAGGGCTGTTCTGCTAAATCTGCCGCAACCGCAGCAAATAACTGCGGGCTAAACATGATCGATAACAAAGAAAAACTGAGTAAACTAAGGCGCATGAACGACTCCTAGGAAGATGACACAGAAGACGTATCAGTAGACACCGTGGCTGGACGCATAAGCATTTGGCTGAGGAACACGCTGACACAAGATAAAATACACAACAGCATAAAAAACCAGCCATAGCCCAATGGCTTGGCCAAAAAACCAGATAATGCAGCACCAAGGAAATAGACCAACAACTCAAAACACACCAGTACGGTAAAATCCGTACCTGCCTGTTGCCGCGAACAGTGCTGCATAAAATAAGCATACAGTGCAGTCATCGCGAGATAGCGAATCGCCAAAATCACCAACACTGCTGCTGCAAACGTCCAAGTATTCATGAACCCTGTCAGCAAACCCAGCGCCAGCAAGCCATATGCCATACTACGCAACCAACCTGCCCCGAGCAGCCAGCGGATCGCACCATCCCGCTTGACCAGCCAACCAGCACTGATTGCTGCCAATAGCCCTACACCTGCACCAAACACCGAAAATAACAATCCAATCTGGGTCAGCGACCAATCAGCATCCACCAACATGGGATTGAGCATGGCCATCGCAGGGGCTTCAACCACCCGATAAATCACGATCACCAACAGCAAGCGGCGGATCTCTGGCCGTGCAAACACCCGCCGCAGACTGGGGCGATATTTAGTCAAAAATGATGCATCGTCAGGTTTGGGATCACGCACCAGCTTTAATGCCAATAGAGTCACTACAATCAAAGCCGCCAAGCTCAATAGCGCAGGTTGCCAACCATACGACTCGTACAACCACAGCGTCCCTG
>JAYXXU010000160.1:0-9111 GCA_036019135.1 Pseudomonadota bacterium
AATATTTGAAGAACTGACCGATGCTGGGCCAGAATAGCTACCTGGCCAACGTAAAGCTTGATTTTGTAGTGAAAGATAAGCTGGTGACTGTATCGGCAGGTAATGAATATATCCCAAACCTTGGTTAATCGTCACATTGCCGACGATACCCGTAATACTCGCCTCAATAAAAGCATTTTGTAAAGTGTCACCGACATTAACTCCTGCAATTGCAGCCAAAGTACATCCAAAACCACCAGAGCATTGAGTAATCTGAGCTGCCAGTGCACCCCCTTGTACCCGCACCTCTTGAGGCACGGTGAAGTTCCAATCAATCGGACTTTCCACAGGATTATGATAGACCACATTGCCTTGCGGCGGATGATTAGGATTCACTGTTTGGTTGGGACCGCGAGGAGCGGCAAGAATTGGTGGAATGGTTAATGTTGCCTCCAAAGGTAAGGAGCTGATGCGATTATCATTAACCACAACTGCATCCCGAATGAAAGGAATTCGCTGCATAGCAGGTATCTGCAACCCACCCGAAACCGTTCGAATCGTCAACGTTGCGCCTACTGGTGTTTCAATCCGACCAGTAATTTCATTATTTAATGTAAATGGCACACCATTAATCACATAATTTGCATTGTTTGTTGCCTGTAAAAAACGTGCGCCTGTGTTGGCTCTACCATAAACATAGCCCGTTTCATCCGATTGAATCCGCAAAAATCCAGAAACACTATTAATTCCATTTGGTACTGTGCTGTTTTCGGTACCTGCTGTTAGAAGACCTTGTGCTTGCTCTGCACTTAGGCGGTAACCGACAATCTCTCGCGTAGATGCACTATCTGGATTTTTAATCGCAAACTCCATGAATGGATTGGTCAGCTTAGCAGAAGATCCAGCACGCCCTTCTCGGGTATCTGATAGACCACTCAGGCTTAGGTTATCAATATCAATATCACACCCTCCAGCACCATTCACCCCGCCACAACCTAACTGTAGTTTACGGGCATTCAAATTTAACTCAACTTCAGCCTCCAAACCAAGTTTATAAAAACCTATATTACTACTAGCAACCCGTTGCTTTTCTAAATTATCAGCATCATTAGGGGCAATATAAGATAAGTTAAACAATGCCTGACCTTGTGTGGCCGACATCTCCTCATCGGATAGACTAACCAAACCATTCGTATAGCCTGTGCTACTGATCATGCTTAACAGCACCATGCCACTCAACTGCTTAAACCTGAACATCTCGTATCCCTCCGATCATTTTAGCATCACACTAATGTGAAGCATCAGCGTGGCATAATATTCATCGTACTACTTAAAGTACCACCAGTAATCACCATTTCACCCAAACGTTGAGCTGATCCACCAGCAGGATAAAAATTAATATCCCGCACACGGAACACATCAGCAGGGCTTTGGGTGGGATTAAAGTTAAACGACAAACCAAAGTCGACACTATTACGATTGACTTTAATTAGGTTCTCAAACGCAATTCGACCACTTAAATTGTCCAATGCAAAAATTGAATCATCCGATGGATCACTGATTTGGAGTGCTCCGCTATTCAGCAAAAGCTCTCCCTCAAAGCCCAAATTATTACCAGATAAAGTATTATCTCCTGGCACGATACTGAGATCGACATCAGTTGCATCTAGCCGCAACTTCAAGCCAAATAAAACATCATCATTAAGCAAGAAATTATTCAGTGGCGCATAATTACTACCTGTTGCATATTTAGCACCTGGCAAATACCCTGCTGCCACCTCTAAAGACGCAGCTATCAGTAGCTTGGGCATATTAATATTGATTTTTCCAGACTCAAGCCCAATGCTACCATGCGCTGTAATCAACATATCAATGTTACGTGCACCAACATAATAGCTAATCGGATTACCACCATCATTGGGATTAGGCGCACCATCAATCAATAAAATCGATGTCGTTTTATCCCCTTCAGCGTTGACACCCTGTGTGCTTAAGCCCAAGCCAAAACCAAGGCGCTCTGCTGAGCCAAGAGTTGTACCGTAGATGGCGACATTACCGTTTAGGTTATAAATCGGCAGACCCAAACCCCATGTCTGCAAGGCAACGTCGGGCAAATCAGCAGGGTTGGTGATGTCATTACTGGCAATGAACCGCGAGCGCCGAGAAACCGCCTGAAAATCCATGCCACGAATCGCAGCGACAATTGAGTTAGGATTATCTGGTAGTTCATGTACCAAATGACTGTAATCCGCAGCAGAAGTTAATGTTTCAGCTCCAAATGGAGCAGCGATCAAGATATCATTGGTGGGCATCTGCAAGCGTTTAGTACTGGCCAAGTTCAGATAGACATTGCCTGTGTCCAAATATGAGTGATCCGTATTAAGCGGGGCATCACCAGCCGTCTTACGCACCAACAATGGTGTCAATTCGCTAAATTCAATCCCATAGGCATTATCACCTGCATGAGCCAGCTCCAATGTCACGCCCTTACCACCTGCGGGTAGTCCACCCGCTGTTGCGGCAGCATCATCACGTGTGAATTCAGCCCGCATGCGTAAAGCTAGACCCGTGCTACCGAGTACTGTTGCATCTCGACCAAAGCCTGCCATATCACCACTTGAGTATGAAAAACCTAAAATATTTTCCATGGCATCTCGCGCATCTGTGCCGCGAAAGACCAAACTGCTTTCTAGAGTGCGACCAGATGCACCCAAACGAATAATCCCTTGAGCACCAGCCGTATCAAATACACCTGATGCAACATCACCCTTATACATCAACTCGATATTCAAGCCAGGTTTTTCTTTGCCTGTATGAGCAGGATCTTCGACACGAGTCAGATCTACATAATTACCAGCACCAGACGCAATCAACTGCAAACCATCTGCTGTATCAATCCAAATTGCACCACGACCAAAGAAATTAAAGTTAAAATCCTTTAATATTAATTGATTATTTACAGCAGCATCCACTTGTGTAATATAAATATTAAGATTTTTAAGACCTAGCGTCATTTCAGCAATGCTATTTTGGTTAAACAATCCATTTTCAGTTTTGAATTTCAATATCGCATTTTCGGTTGATTGAATCGTTAATCCACCTAAACTACTACCACAATTGGCACCATTGCCATCGCAAATATTAAAACTCTCGGCAGCAATCGTGCCATACCGAGAATTAATGTCGAGGTCAATACCTGCCTTATTCGTACCATTCGAGCCGACATCAACCGTATAAGTCGTGCCCAGATCACTTCCTGTTACTGTAATATCATTGATATACGCACGCAATGTCCCTTCAGTATTATTGGGCAATCCTGTTTTATCCTCCAAGTACACACGATCTAAATCAATACGATCATATTGTAAATCAATCACCAAGCCATCTTGAGCATTGACTTGGCTCAGATCATGATCATCCAATGCTTGTAACGCATACGCTGGCGTATACAAAGCCATCAATACACTGCTCGCAAGCATCGTGAGTAGTGGCTGAATGACCTTATACTGGCTGGTTGTTTTCGTTTTCATCAGTCGCATCCTTTGCATATCAGGCATGAATGATTAACAGCGTGGATGGCCATCACAGCCAAAAATCTTTATCGTCCCTGCTAAGGAAAGGTTGCCATGCATATTAAGTCCTGTAAAACCAAACTCACGCCCTGCATCAAATCCTGTACCACCATACACACCTGTTGCCAAATAACCTGGCACGTTTCCAGCCCCTTCATTGGCCACAGTATCCGTTTCAATCGCTAATGACTGATAACCAAAATTACGAATCAAAATTGGCTTTAAAGGATCATAAGACAATTGGATTGCTGGCTTCACCGTTGATCCGTAGGTTAAATCCGTACCATCTAGCTTGATTTCTTGAATATTAATCGTGCCTTGAATTCCTTTAAATACCAGCCATTGCTTACGTCCCGTTGGTGAACCTGTTGGTGTTCCATCATGGTTTCGGTTGTTAATTGCTAATGCGATGCGGCAATACTCCAACGCGTCATTTGCACACACAAAGTCAGCATTACCGTCATGATTCAGCCGTAGTTCAAGCGAAATATCTGCACCACCCTGACCTGTCACAGCTTGCAACACGTCGTTTTCTAGCGGCTCAAGAGCAGCAAAAACCGAACAACTGAAGAAAAGTGAGGATAGCCATAAAATCCGTTTCATTTGGCACTCTCCTATAAGCCACGGGTGGTGAATTTAAGATGCTGAATCAATAGCCCATCAATGACTGCTGAACCATAGTTATTTAGTGCAGATGGATTGATAGCTACCGTAGGTGTTGCTGGAATGACATCAGTTGGCGTATTGGCAAAGGCTGGTAAGATCTCACGGAACACCACATTTTCCTGTGTATTTGGGTTACTACCCGCTACGAACCATGTGTTATTTCGAGTTGCATTCAATGCCCAGCTACGGTTGCCCACTTGGGCATCAATGCGAATAACACCTACACCATAAACGCCATCTCCATTTCCACCACTAGCACCATTACAGTTGTTATTTGTGATTCCACCTACGCAATCGTGTAGACCTTGCATAAATGGAGAACCTGGATTGTTGGTATTACCCGTTGCACCAATACCACCAGGCATTGGTGTCCCATATAGTTCAGCGGTCGTATAGGCTCCACCAGCATCGCCAAACACCTTGACTCCACCTGTATTCGAAGTTAAGTAAATCCAATCGGTATGGAAGCCTTGTCGATTAATATAACGTCCGCAGTTTGCTGATCCAAGACCAAAGAGCCCCCCTCCATCACAGTCGCCCGCAGGATGTCCGAAAGGATCTTCTTGGGTACCACCACCATCATCTCTTAACCGATAACGATCAGTAAATACACCCGTGCTATCCCGTCGTTGTCGCTGTTGAAACTCAAGCTGAAAACGTTCGGAAATAAAAGGCCCTGCTTGGAAGCGAGACTGGAGCTGACCAAAAGACACACCTATCGCTTCAACTCCCGAATAGGCCGTCAAACTATTGGTGATGGCATCATACTCCGTTGAGCCAATACTAATACTACTATGGGTTGCAGTATTGCCCTGATAATCCACACCACCAAGTGTGCGCGTTGCACCGCATTGATAAAAATTACACGTAGAACCTAAATAAGTAGCATCACTGCCACTGTAATCCGTATAAATACGCTTATAAATGGACTCTTTATTGGGGATTCTGGCAATTTCTAATGAAATATTCTGGCCATCATCAGCCACACCCACAGTTAAAGGTTGATATAAGGATCCCAGCACCAGATTGGTATTCAGGTTGTAAATATACAATCCCTCATTTGGATCAAATGCTGGCGCACCACCGCCATTGATTGCAGGAGTAGCCAGCAATCCAGTATTTGCTGTCTCTCGAGTACTCAAACGCAGAACGCTCGCCAAGGCTGGCACTGCCCAATTCAGATCTGACACAGAATCTGTCACTGTACGACTTCTAAAACGGAATTGACACGCAGCCGTATTAAAACTTGTTGAATTATTACCACAACCAAAAGTGGCACTGTGATCTGTCCATGCAGGCGTATTTCGCGTCGCACTCCCTGCACTCACTATCGCTCGCAGATTTTGACCGTCTCCACTGTTGAACCGCAGCACTCCAGCGATGCCAAGGGTGTTGTTATAAGATGTACTCATACCACCAGCATTGGTTGCACCACCTAGTGTCTGGAATATCTGCAATTGTGTGCCATTAATAGACAAACCATCCCAAACGGCTTGTAACCGAATACGGTTCTCTCTCCCCGACCCTCCCAAATCAAACTGGCTTCCTGTTGCCGTCATATTTTCAGCGACAGAAGGGTCACGAACAAACGCATCTGCCCACAAACCCAACTTTAAATTATACGCAGACTGCTCAACACTAGATAATGCGGCAACATTACTACGAGCGAGAGGTGCCTCAACAGATAAAAAGCTAACAGAGTCAGGATTGGGGTCATTCACGTCAAAATTAGGCACGTCTGGATCAGTTGCAACACGCAATAGCCAAGGATTTTCTGCTGTTCCCCACGAATCAATGGTGCGACCAAACCGAGTATTCCAGTCGGCGCTAGTACGAGCATCCCCATAATCCTGATTAGATTGAGAAATCGCTAAGCCGTACAGAAAAATATCCCCTTTTCCTGCACCTGAAGCAGCTGCTTCTGTGGTTAGAGGGCCAACTGGAATATAACGGATATACCCTGTATCAAAAGTGCCCTGTCCTCCATTATTATTATCGGCACCATTAAACCGCAGACTGACATCTTCTGGCAAAAAGGCAATGCCCTCCCCCGTCGCAGCCGACATTTCCTCATCACTGATCGGCTGCAATGCCAAAGCATGGCTAGACAGCACACTGAGTGCGACGACCAACGCACGGCGCTTCCATTGAGGTTGAGCTTGAGTCATAACGCACTCCATCCTTTGTGACGCCTGATCTGTTGAAATCAGCACGACGTTTCCAACTGTCCGACAGTCTGTGTTGTTGTTGTGCGGACACCCGTTTTGCAGCGTACATAAATAACGCCTACCCTGCATTATGGCAAGCCTTTTCAAAAAAGCAAAAGACAAACGGTTGTCTGACAGGATTAAGCTATTTGAATTCTTGGCAAGCCGATGAACGGTTTAGAAAACCCAGTGATTTACCGTTCATCGGATCGGATAATTAAGCTTTAGGTAAAGTCACGCCTGTCTGGCCTTGGTATTTGCCGCCGCGATCTTTATAACTGGTCTCACACGGCTCATCGCTCTGAAAGAACAACATCTGTGCAACACCTTCACCTGCGTAGATTCGTGCTGGCAAATTGGTGGTATTGGAAAACTCCAACGTTACATGGCCTTCCCACTCTGGCTCTAGAGGCGTTACGTTTACGATGATACCGCACCTTGCATAGGTTGATTTTCCAAGACAAATCGTCAACACATCACGCGGGATTTTGAAATATTCGACTGTGCGCGCGAGTGCAAAGCTGTTTGGGGGGATAATGCAAACATCTGATTCGATATCAATAAAACTTTTATCATCAAAGTTTTTGGGATCGACGATCACCGAGTGCACGTTGGTAAACACCTTAAACTCACGCGCACAACGCACATCATAGCCATAGCTGGATGTACCATAGCTAATCAGTTTTTGACCTTGCTCGCCGACCCGCACTTGTCCTGCCTCAAATGGCGAAATCATGCCGTGTTGTTCGCTCATTTCACGAATCCAGCGATCTGACTTAATTGACATTTCCAGCTCAACATACTCTGTAGGCATTAATGTACTTTATTTTTCAATGACATCTATATTAAAAACATCAAAAACACCATAAGCACCTGTTTTAAAAAAGTTTAAACCAAGTGCTGGTCTTGAAAACTAAGTTGTTGGAGGAAAAAATCTCCAAAGCAGCTTCTCTAGTGGCTGGAGTGCATATTTCTGTACATTTGGATCATTAATGATGGGAATCAAAATTGGCGAGACCAGTTTCAACCCAGCCACTACAAAAGGGGATACTTGTTGTGCAATTTGCGTAAGAGTCGGAGAGGGTGACGAGGATATTGAGCCTAAAAAAAATCCACCTGATACCTCTTCGATTTCAGCCTCACTTAACTGTTCAATGCTACTCATGGCTTGCTCCTTGTATTTGCATATTTTGACTGCGCGACCGCAACAGTAGCGCACCAACGAGGCTAATATCTGGCGCTTTCTTGATCAATATCATTTAAGGCCAAATCGACTAAAAAATCCGCTTGTCATCGCGCGCGCGCTCAGGCAGCCGCGAGACCTGTTCAATCAGACGTAGCGCAATCTGTTGATATAGCGGCGCAGCAGCATCGCCGACCGCTACACTGGGCTGACCTGAATCAGCATGTTGGCGAATCTGACCATCAAGCGGCAGCTTGCCAAGAAGCGGCACATGGTATTTGGCTTCAAGCAACGCGCCTCCACCTGCCCCAAAAATCTCATCGACCTGACCACAGTTGGAACAGGTGTGCAGTGCCATGTTTTCAATCACACCCAGAATTGGGATATTAACCTTATTAAACAGCTCAATGCCTTTTTGCGCATCTAGCAACGCAATATGCTGCGGCGTGGTCACAATCACTGCTCCAGATACTGGAATCCGCTGTGCCAAGGTGAGTTGAATGTCCCCTGTACCCGGCGGCATGTCGATCACCAGATAATCCAGTTGTGGCCATGCGGTTTGGTTAAACAGTTGCATCAGCGCGCCAGTCGCTTTGGGGCCACGCCAGACGATGGGCGTATTGTCATCGCCAGTCAGACAGCCAATCGACATGACGGCTAAACCGTGTGCGGCCAGCGGGATAAATTGTTCATTTTCGATTAGTGGTGACTGGCCTGCTACACCCAGCATAGCAGGCACGCTTGGGCCATAAATATCGGCATCCAACACGCCAACTTTTGCTCCAGCTTTGCTTAGGGCTAAGGCCAGATTCACCGCAGTGGTGGATTTGCCGACGCCGCCTTTACCAGACGCGACCACGATCACATGCCGAATGCGCGGATGCGGAGGAAGCTGGGCTTGGGTCGGGGGGGTGGGACGGCTTGGGGTTTGTGTCTGTGCTTGGCGCTGTTGTTCGCTTGGTTCGGTCGGTGCAGCGGGAATACTCGACTGCATGGCGGCGGCATCGACCACAGGCGGCATCGGCAGGCTGGTTTGAGACTGGCTTTGGGAGGGCGTACGCTGCGGGGTTTGGCGTTTTTCTTGGATCAAGTGCAGGTTGATTTCTCGGATCCCATGCGAATGTAATGCTTCGGACAGTTGTTGGTGAAATGCTTCAGGCTCGCCGTAGCTGGATGACCACTTTAAGGTCAGATTCAGCACGTCGTTTTGCCGCTGATGCTGGGTGATCGCACTACTCACTGACACGCTGCTATTGGGCAAATGGGTTTGCTCCAGCACTTTTTGTACAGGGTCATCACCAAACAGGGATTGAAACGGCTTAAATGGGGGAAACATGGCGTACTCCTACAGCGAGAGCATCAGTATAACACCGCTCAAACCACAAATACCGTTGGTCTATTTCAGCTATTTCTAGATTGTCCTAGACATCTAATCGCTCTTAAAATCTGGTGGCTACAAACCAAAAACACCCTGATAACGCCGAGAATCGGCACACCCAATAAC
>JAYXXU010000161.1:0-5031 GCA_036019135.1 Pseudomonadota bacterium
GCACCACTTTCAACTCAGCAGGTACATCGACCAAGCCTACTTTGGGCAAGATCGACAGATCATCCTCTTGCGCTTGTCGTGCCAACAAATCTGCGGCTTGCTGGGTCAGTTCAGCCCGTGTTTTTGCATCTAACTGCGCAGCAATTGCTGCAAGCCTTGCGTGTTCTGCCGCTGCCTCACGCTGGGTTTTTTCGGGATCAGGCTGGAGCGTTAACCGAACCCGATGCGGGTTATCCAGCAAGTGCGTCTGAATCAAGCTTGGCAACCACATGGGATCTTTTAGCTGCTCACGCAGCCCCGCTAATAAAGGCTCAATCTCCCACACAGCCAACGGATCACCATCATGGATGGCAGCACCCAATCCATTCAAAATCAACTGCAATCCATACGGCATCCCATCGCCAGTAATCTCACGTTGGTTAAGTTCAATCTGATGCAAAACGGCTTCGACCTGCGCTGGATCAAACGGCTGGCTGGCCGCCTGTGCCAACACCGCCAATACGCCCGCCTCAAAGGCATCCGCTTGCTCAGGCTCACTGCCCTGCAATCCACACAAAAACGTCATTTCATAATTGCTATCGTCGATCCCCAACAACGGCGACGGCGATTGACCCAAGCCACAGGTCTCCACATACTGACGCAATGGCGAGGATGAGTCTTCCAGCAATACGCCTTCTAACAGTCGCAAGGCCATGCGTGTAGACACATCAGTGATCGGGGTTAACAACCATGCCAGCACAATGTGGGTTTTGGCTTTGAGATCAGGATCATCCACCGCATAGTGATCCAATACTTGAATCGGTGCGGTCAAACGGCGCTCAGGCACAGAATGACGCCGCTCGCCCATTTGGAATTTTGATAAGGCTTGTGCCTCAAACTGTGCCTGCAATTCCGCCGCCGACAGATTGCCATAGGTCATCAGCACTGCATTACTCGGGTGATAATGTGATGCATGAAAATCTACCAAATCTTGATGCACCAAGTCAGGGATACAGGCGGGATCACCACCCGAGTTAAAATGATAGGTGGTCTCTGGATACAGATGATGTGCCAGTGTGTGATACAACTGATCAGTGGGCGAACTCATCGCACCTTTCATTTCATTAAACACAATGCCTTTGAATACAGGCTGATCGTTTTCTAACTCGACCCGAATACCTTCTTGGGCAAAATCTAGCGGATGCAAACGCGGAAAAAACGCAGCATCCAAATACACCGACAGCAAATTAAAATAATCGGTACGGTTCTGAGTGGCAAATGGATAAGCCGTCCAATCGGCTGCGGTAAACGCATTCATAAAGGTATTCAATGAACGCCGAATCATCGAAAAAAACGGATCACGCACTGGAAAACGCGCCGAGCCACACAGGGCTGTATGCTCTAAAATGTGTGCCACACCACGCGAGTCCATCGGTTGAGTACGAAACGCCACCAAAAACACGTTTTCATCATTATCCGCAGCCAAATGGTAATGCACTGCCCCTGTCGCCCGATGTCGAAACTCCAACAATTCCGCTGATAACGCCGCAATCGGCGCGCGCCGAATCAAATCAAAGGCAGGGTGCGTGTTGACTAAAGGCTGCGCCGCAGTATTCATAAACAATCCATCAGATAAAATTGGTACATCATGCTGCACGATACGGGCTACATTCCACAAAAACAAGCGCACCCAGAATGGATGCGCGTTTGATCTTCGCTTGAACAGTTGGATCTGTTGTTATCTGTCTGTACAGCGCAACGTGCATGTCCAACGCCAAGCACGCTTCGCTTCACCATTCACCTACGCTTAAAATTTATAGCGCAAACCGACTGTCAAAAAATTTGACCCCACACGGCGTGGTGCAATCAAACCATATGCTCCAGATCTGTGATGCACTCGCAAGGCCAGCGCCGCACTCGGATAGGCAGCTAGACTGGTTTCTAGCTCATAAGCATTGTAGTTTTGGAAGCGATAACGCTTCGTGGGATTATCTTTAGGCCCATCTTCATAGGACGGCGTGCCAAACGCATAGGACAAGCCTAAACCCGCACCGATACGGAAGCGAACCCCTGTCACGGCCCAATAATCTGTCCGTAACAGATATGCAAAGGAAGTCTCAAAGTTATGTTGCAATCCACGATGCTGCACCGCAATGCCTTCAATGGCTGTCGTACTATCTGATAAATAGACAGCACTAAGCGCCGTATCCAACCACTGCGGTACAGGCAACGGATGCGTATAACCCACTGCCTCAAAATATGAAGGCTCCCACTCCAAATCACCTGTGAAGATTTTTTTTGGCAATTCGAGCAAATCTGAATCAACACCATGTCCATGATATACCGTCAACTCTTTTTCAAGACTTGATCTATCTGCATGTGCCACACTGGCCAAACCAAGCAAGCAAAGACTCGTCACAACCGCACGCCCTTTGACCTGAAACCGACGATTTAACAACATTCTCAAATCCCTCATCCTGTTCACTCGCATCGTATCACCATTTGTTTAAAATGGCCTGACCACTATTTTTTTATCGGCAGATCACTGGTGTGGTGTACTGCTGAGCAGCACGGATAGATGACATAGCCATTGCAAGCCCCTATCAAGCCTGACACACTTCACCGCAAATCGTTGCCCAACGCTGATTGGCAACTGTACCGCATCTAATCACATAGGAAATTGTGGATATGGCCTTAGACCTTTATGCCATTGGCAACGCGCTGGTTGACCGTGAATACAGCGTGGATGATGCCCTGCTCGCCAACTGCAATCTCACCAAAGGCACTATGCAACTGGCCAATGCCACACAACAAGCCGAACTGATGGCGACGCTCAATCAATACACCGCACCCACAGGTCAGGTCAGTGGTGGCTCAGCCGCCAATACGGCTTTTGCTTTTGCGGCATTGGGTGGCTCGGCGTTTTATGCCTGTCGGGTTGGCAACGATGACGCAGGTGATTTTTATTTGGCTGATTTAACTAGTGCTGGAGTACAGACCTCAGCAATTTCTCAAGAATTGGGACAAACAGGCACATGTCTGGTCATGGTCACCGCTGATGGTGAACGCACCATGCACACCCACTTGGGCATCACTGCGGATCTTTCACCAGAACAGGTGGATCTTGCACCACTCAAAGACGCTAGGTTTTTATATATCGAAGGCTATCTGTCCAGCAGTGATAGCGCCCGTCAAGCCGTGGCTGTGGTGCGTGAACTGGCACGCAGTCAAGGCAGCCAAATTGCCATGAGTCTATCTGATCCTGCCATGGTGCAATATGCCTACGACGGACTGATTGAGATGCTAGGCACAGGAGTCGATGTACTGTTCTGCAATGAAATGGAGGCGATTTTATTTAGCAAAACCGAACAACTGAGCGATGCACTGCCAATCCTGCATCAACACGCCCCGTTGGTCATCGTGACGCTTGGTGCACAAGGCGCATTGATTAGCCAAGCAGACGGCACTCAGATCAGTATTCCTGCACACACCGTGTTGCAAGTCTTGGATACCAATGGTGCAGGCGATGGATTTGCGGGTGGCTTTTTGTTTGGTTTAAGCCAACAGATGAGCTTAACCGACTGTGGTTACTTGGCCAGCGCCGTTGCTGCTGCGGTGGTCGGTCAATATGGCCCACGTTTGCCGCGCCAACAGTACGCTGATCTTTTGGCACACACACAACCCCTTAGCTCAGTATAGGAGACACGGACATGGAGCTACTGTGTACCACCGACCAAGTGGAAGAACGCGATGCGCGTAGCTTTGACACACCGATGGGTGAGGTCATTGTTGCCCAGCGCGATGGGATGTTTTTTGCCTACAAAAATAGCTGCCCACATCTGGGGATTTCCTTAGAGTTCCAAGAGCAGCAATTCATGGATATGGATCGTGAGTTTTTGCTTTGCTCCAATCATGGTGCGCTGTTTCGAGTAGAAGATGGTCAGTGCGTGTTTGGCCCTTGCCTGAATGAACATCTCAGCAGCGTCCCAATTGAGGTGCATTCTGATGGCAAAATCTTTTTGCGTAATCTGTAACGTGACTGATCGCACGAACAATTGGTACAATAAGACAGCACGATCTGCGCCTTGTCTTTTGGTCTAAAGCCTTATAATTTAGCAGCGCTTTGAGGATGGTCTAACGATAGTCCTCTAGTCGCCACCATTCAAATGAGTTAACTATGTCGCAATATGCCGTGATTGGTTTGGGCAGTTTTGGTGCAACCGCCGCACGAGAGCTGATGCGTTTAGGCCATGATGTGATTGGTATTGATAGTGAAGCCAAGTTTGTCGATAAAATCGCAGCAGATATCACCTATGCTGCGATTGCAGACGCAACCGACGAACAAGCCTTACGCGAGCTGAATATCGAAGCCTGTGATGCGGTGGTCGTCGCGATTGGTGAAAATCTCGAAGCCAGCATCTTGTGTGTACTGCACCTCAAAAACCTTGGGATAGGACAGATTTGGGTCAAAGCCAAGTCCAAGGCACACCATATGATCCTATCGCGGCTGGGTGTGGCACGCATCATTCATCCCGAAGAAGAAATGGGCATTCGCATCGCACAAGCACTGAACTACCCGATGGTCAGCCAATATATGTCCTTGGGGCATCATCATTTTATTGTTGCAGTCGAAATCTCGCGCCAATTGCATGGCATTTGTCTGAGTCATCTGATAGCGGATTACGACAAAATTCGTGTGATGATGGTTAAACGGCAGCATCAAATTATCACAGTCATTCAAGCTGAGTTTTTATTGGAGCTAGGCGATACGCTGATTCTTGAAGGCCCATTGGCCGAATTGAATCGACTCGCACCCAAAGTCAGCTAAGCTGTATGGCTCTGACCACATACCATGCTTGTTGATATGACTTGCAGCAGTGTTGATTGCAGAGGCTCGCGTCCGTGAAGCTATTCACTATTTCCAAAAAATATACGATTGATCTCAGCCCACCCACTGTTTTGGCCTTGGGCTTTTTGAGCTTTATGCTGATTGGCACATTGTTACTCAAGCTGCCGTTTGCCACAGTCGAGTCGATCACATGGATTGAGGCA
>JAYXXU010000162.1:0-3523 GCA_036019135.1 Pseudomonadota bacterium
ACTTCTGAGCCGCGAAAATCAAAGCGTGTGGCGATTTCCTTTTGGGTGTTTTGCACCGCGTGATTGACTTCAAAAATCTCAAGTTCGGATACAACGTCAAAAGAGGGCATGATTTACCTATACAGCAGATTAGATTGCTAAGATGCTAGGCTGCTTTTGTGATACTGACAAGGACAAAACGTGGCATGTCGGGTTTTGTAGGGGGCAAAATGATGCGAACAGTCTTAGATATAGGACGATTTTAAGGATGAAGACGGATGGCTTAGCACCACCCAAAGATGTGTCAGTGATTCTGCCGATGGAGCCTTTGCAGTCGGTACAGGCGCATGCCGCGTGTTGGCATTCGGGGAGCGAGCAGAGTCATGGCGTGGTGAGCTGTGTGGCGTATCGGCGCAGTACAGGTGAAAAAATTTCGACGCTGCCACTGTGTGATGTCAGTGAGTTATTGGCTCACGAGCCAGATGCCTATGTGTGGATAGGGTTGTTTGAACCGAGTGCTTCGGTGCTGCAAGAGGTGCAACATGAGTTTGATTTGCATGACTTGGCGGTAGAGGATGCGACCCGCAGTCATCAGCGTGCCAAGATTGAAAGCTATGACAACGTTTTATTTTTAGTCTTGCGTACAGCACAGTTGGTCAAAAAAAGCGTCGAGTTTGGTGCAACGTACTTGTTTGTCGGTGAGCGTTTTTTGATCAGCATTCGACAAGGTGCATCGCTCAGTTATCAGCCAGTGCGTGAGCATTGTGAGCGCCATCCCGAAAAAATGAAGTTTGGTCCAGTGTATGTGCTGTATTCGATTTTGGATTTTGTAGTGGATCAGTTTTTCCCGATTACGGATCAATTGGGTGAGCAGTTAAGGCATTTGGAGAAAAATATTTTTTCGGAGCGCTTTCAGAAGAAAACCTTGCGCTATTTGTATGATTTGAAGTCTGAGTTGATTCGCTTTCGCCTCGCGATTAATCCGATGCAGGATATTTGCAGTTATTTTATTTACCATGATCAAGAGGACATGGGATTAAAAATTCCCAATCAATCGATTCCTTATTTTCGAGATATTCAGGATCACGTGTTGCGCACGTTGGATGCAGTACAGGGCTTGAGTGATATGCAGCAGGTGGCGATGGATACCTATTTGGGTTTGGTGGGCTTTAGTCAAAACGAGATTGTGAAACGGTTGGCATCGTGGGCGGCGATTTTGGCTGTACCGACGCTGATGGCGAGTTTTTATGGAATGAATTTTGACAATATGCCCGAGCTGCATTGGCGCTATGGCTATTATGTGCTGATTGCAGTGATGTTTTTGGTGTCATATGCGCTGTATCGCAAGTTGCGGCAAGCACATTGGTTGTGAAGGAGTAGACATGATGATTGAGCAATTGTTGATTACTGAATTTGATTTAAATCAACCTGCCACCGTGTGGGATGTGCGAGATGCGGCAGCCTATGCTGAGGGGCATGTGCGTGGGGCATTGCATCGGCCACTGGATCAGATCACGCCGGAGCAGGTGGCGGCTGTGCCTGCCGATCAGCCTATTTATGTGTTGTGCGGCGGCGGCACGAAAGCAGGTCGGGCAGCGGCGTTGATTGTGTCGATTGAACCCGCACGACGCGTGGTGGAGCTAAAAGGCGGGACGCGGGCAGCGAAAGCGGCTGGGATGGTGATTGAGGTTGGATGCTAACGTGTATCAGGGAGAGCAATCATGAGTAAATGTCGTTACTGTTACTCCAGCTCATATGGTTCAGGCTGTGTCTACAGTCCGACCAAAAAACATGAGCATTTCGGCGATGAAAAAAAATGTGAGTTTTGTGGCTCACCGTCACATGGGAGTGGTTGCCCCCACAGTCCCACGTCAAAGCATCGTCATGGTTCCGGTGGTAACGAATGCCGCTGGTGTGGCTCAACGTCCGTGGGCAGTGGCTGTGTATATAGCCCCTCTAAGAAGCATGAAAAATGAAAGTAAATGGGGCGGCCAAATAGCCACCCCATTAATTTATCAGACACCAACGTCGAGCAGCACTCTATGCTCACGTAAGTAGTTATAATTTTTTTTACTATTCACCTTCATTAGACAACGATTGCAGTGCCTGCAAAGGGGTTTTATCTGCAAAAGCGATCTGCATCACAGCAGGAAAATACTCGTCTGCGCTTGATAAAGCAGTGCCTACCATTGAGTTAACCATCTCTGGCGATAGGGACGAGCCTTCAACGTCAACAGAACACTTGCAGCGGATCGTTCCATCATTCATGTCAAATTGGAAGCTACTTAGACGTAGACCAAAATTGATCCGTGTGAGCAGTTCCGCAATAGCCACATATTTTTTTTCAGGTATCTTGGTTGAAATGTATACATAAACCAAGAAAACATCTATTTTTTCATAAGCTTCCAAAATCAGTCTGTATGTTGAGTGATCACCCTGATAGTTCGTGGCTGCATAGACAGATTTTTCAGTCTCATGTTGCGAAAAGCTCCAATCGTTGTCTTCCAGCCAGCTAACAGCGACATCAAATAACTTGCCCATAAACACCTCTCTTCCTTTGATAAAGCGCGTGCGTTTTTACAAAATATGCAGGCACTCAAACTGCATATTTTGCCGTGGTTGCATCATTGCGTGGCTCACGCAGCCGCCGTAGAGCCACTCAACGAAGATACTGGTACTGGTGTCACATATTCAATCCAAATACTGCCTTCGGCCTCGATAATTTCGCCGCTTTTGAACAGCATTGATTCATTGAATTTGCTGATTCTCTTTTTGTCCTTGATGTCGCCTGTGTAGCGACACATGATCAAGTAGCAAGCATAGCCAGCCTTAATCAGTTTAATATGCTGCATCCTTTCCTTGAATCCGAGGTTTGAGGGCGCGTAGCTGTCTATATCTTTGATAATAGGGTAGAACGGCTTGTTGTCAAACCGTTTCATTTCGTCTTGCCAAACCTTCATGTATACGGTTTTTTTGTCCAGATTGACGCTGCCCCATGACCAGTTCACGTTTTTAAGTGGTGCGCCGAGTTTGTTAAAAAAAGCTGACTGTGACATAAAAAATCCTCTGATTGCTGGTATGCGTGTATCGAGTGGGGTTGCTTAGTTTGAGTATTATTTCATGGGTATGAGCGTAAGTGTAGAGCGGCCAGTATTGGGTGCGACGCTTTGTGACGCAGTGCTTGGTGGGGTCTATTGTCCTATCTGTGATCTGTGGGCTACATTAGAATCGCAAATTACTGAAGGCTCATCCACGAACATGTGTGCCTATAGTATAAAATGGTTTGCGGTTAGGAAATTAAGCCGATTTTTTGAAAAACCATATGGAGTTGTGTGGTATGCCAAACAAACAGTCATCCGTGAGTGGGTTTGTACACCTGCTTAAATCTGCTGCTGCTCGGCAAGTCGAAATCAAAGAAAAAGCCCAAGCGCTGACTTGTCTTGATCAGGTAGGCATTGAAGCGCTTGAAGATAAGTGGGATTGGTCTAAGCTATCCAAAAGCAATGAGGTGGTATGGTCGATTGCCCTGATTGAGCAGTTTAAG
>JAYXXU010000163.1:0-1353 GCA_036019135.1 Pseudomonadota bacterium
AATGGCATTGATTTGCTGGGTTGCAGTGTATTACCAAGTACCTGCCTTGGTCGGCAATCTATTGTTTATGATTGGATTGCTATCACAGGTGATTGTGCCGATGTATCGTATTCATCGACATCGTAACAGTAATCCATCTATTGAGGTTTGAGCATTTTGACTGGAGAGAGAACATGCTGACGATTTATGGGATCAAAAACTGCTCGACCATGAAAAAAGCCTTCGATTGGCTTGATCAGCATCAGATGGCGTATCAGTTTTTTGATTATAAAAAGCAAGCGATTGATGCAAAAGCTCTGCAAAGCTGGATTGATCAATTGGGGCTAGAGGTGGTGATCAACAAACGTGGTATGACATGGCGAAAGCTGACCGAAGAGCAAAAAACTCAAGCTGAACATGCCGACAGTGCCATCATACTGTTACAGGCACAGCCCAGCATGATCAAACGGCCAATAATCGTTAACTCTGAAGGCCAAGTGGTGTTAGTTGGTTTTGATGCTGTGGCCTATCAGGCTGCGTTGATCACTTAGCCTACAGATACCAAAAAAATCCAGCGCGGACGCTGGACAGGGGGAGTCTGGTGGTGTTGATCAGTGCCTTGAGGGGAGACAAGGCTGATCAACCCGATGATGTGTCAGGCATAGTCATGCTTGGGAGCATTCGGCATCAAAATCCATAAAATCAAATAGATCAAGATACCAGGTACGGCCGCGCTAAATACCGAAACCAGTACGAAGACCAAGCGCAAAACGGTTGGGTTCCAGCCGTAGTGTTCCGCCACACCGCCCATCACTCCAGCGACGAGCCGATGTTGACGTGAGCGTTGTAGTGCAGCCATGATGTTACTCCTCAATGCTAAAAAAATCGGTGAGTCACATGGTGACGTTACCGTAGCCCCACTATGCAAAATTGTTGTGAGATTGACGATAACGATTCGGTGTAAGGTTTACATGGGCTGATAGAGGGTTGTGCAACGATCTGCAAATAGCTTAGTGATCCTGTAACGATGACCACAAAAAATGGAGGCCGAGGCCTCCATTTTGCTGGTCAAATTTGCACTGAATTAAAATGCAAAGTGATCTTCTTCCATCTGCATCAATGAGCGAGATGGGTTGGTCATTGCTTCGGCATGGCCGCTGGCGCGTGGCAACAGACGATCAAAATAGAACTCAGCCGTTTGGACTTTGGCCAAGTAAAATTCTGGCGCATCGTTGCCGCCATTTTCGAGCTTGTCGAATGCAACAGCCGCCATTTGTGCCCAGAAATACGCCATCATGGCATAGCCAGAGTACATCAGGTAGTCGTTACAGGCAGCAGAGACGATATCGCGGTCTTTACGCGCTGTCAGCATCA
>JAYXXU010000164.1:0-1277 GCA_036019135.1 Pseudomonadota bacterium
CTTGGGTAATCACCCACTGACCTACTTCTTGTTTGAATCGACTGTCCCGATAACCAAAGGCGCACGCAGCCACACTCAAGCGCTGAAGCCGACCTGTTGGCACATGAATCGCCTCAACCCACACCAAGCGCTCAGCGACTTCAACGCCATATGCCCCGATATTTTGGATCGGTGCTGCACCCACTGTACCTGGGATTAATGACAGATTTTCTAGGCCATACCAGCCTTGTGCCAAACAATACTGCACAAAGGCATGCCATGGCTCGCCTGCCATCACATCGACCCACACCTTGCCCGAGGGTGCAGGTCTGACCACAATGCCACGCAAATCAGGACGAATCGCCAAAACAGACAGATGACGCGCCAACAATAGATTACTACCGCCCCCAATCACCAGTAATGGATAGCGCTTGGCCGTGACCGACCCCAGCACGGCACGCAGCGTATCCACCGTCTGCACAATCGCCAGATAACGTGCTTGACTCGGCAGGCGCATACTATTTAAGTGGCTCAAATCAGCCTGTTCAATCAGTCGCATGCTTGACCTCGGATGACAGTGGCTGAAGCAGTGTGATCGGAGCTTCGCCAAAACTTTACCCACCCTTCGGCGGCGCTGAAACACTGATCCAAAACCCGCTCAAAATCCTGAGCCGCACCATAATACGGATCAGGCACAGCTTGCTGTGGCCATATCGCATCATGCTCGCTCATCAATGCCAATTGGGCGCGTGGCGCTCGGCCTGCATACTGCTGGACTGCCATCGACTGCATCTGTTGTAAATCTGCATAGTTGTTGTGATCCATCGCAAGGATCAAATCAAACTGGTAAAAATCTGCCAATGCGACTTGGCGTGCACGCAATCCTGACAGATCAAGTCCACGCGCTGCGGCATAGCGCTGACTGCGCGAATCAGGGGCTTTATTGGGGTGATAATTGCTGGTGCCAGCCGAATCAACCGTGATCGACCAACCCACCTGCTCAATCTGTTGGCGCAAGACCGCCTCTGCGGTTGGAGAGCGACAAATATTGCCCAAGCAGACACACAAAATACGTTGGGGAATCCTAATTTCAGGTCGCATAGCTCGCCTTCATGCTATCAATCTATTCGCTACGGGATAACAGCGCGTCAGTATAGCTGAGCCAAGCGCATTCAACACCTGTTGGTGATTTTGATCAGATCGTGGCAGAATCAGGACAAAAATCGGATCGCTGACTATGCAAGGATTTCAGTTCAATACGGTCAAACAAGTGGTGTGTGCCATCGGCAGTCGACACC
>JAYXXU010000165.1:0-9085 GCA_036019135.1 Pseudomonadota bacterium
TACCTGCCGTAAGTGTACCAAGCTGGATAAACGCTGTTGTAGATCCAGCAAGGGATGTGGCGTGGCTAAAATTCGTTGCTCACTTGATACCAAGATTTGCGCAACGGTGTAGCGACTCGAACGGACAAAGATCGACAACGCCAATGCAAAATCTGGATCAGCAAATTGTCCTTGTACAAAATTACTGACCCAAACCAACACCTCACGCTGGGCATTTTGTACCAGATTCAATGCGCCAGCATTGACCTCTAGTTCACCATGTAGTGTCCAATGCTGACTTGAGGCTGGATTCATTGTGGTGTTCATCTATCTTGCTTGATCAATATTGATCTGGTTTAGTCATCTGGCTCAGATACCAGCAGCATGCCATCAGCCAGCCAATCATTGAGTGTCTCCTGATCCAATAATGACCATTGTTGTACCTCAAGCCAAGCGCCATCAGCCAAGGACTGTAATAGGACTTGATGCTGCTCGTCGATATCCAACGCTTCCCCATTACAATAAAAACGAAGCTGTTGATCAGGGGCTTCAACATACAACAGTCGTGCTGCGGGGTCTAACCGAATGCGAGCGCCCACCTGCATCAGATGCTGCCATGCTTCTGTGTCGAATGCCTCACTCTCAGGCAGGCTTTCTGGATATTTAGGCTCACTCAACAGTACCATGACTGCGTGTTGAAAACTCTCTGGGTCATACAATACCGACATTAATGCCTGGCGTAGGGCATTCAAATCATCTGTTAGCACAGCTCCTGAAGAAACTGTGGCTGTTCGCAGCAGATCAGATACAGGCGTATTGAGACTATGATTACCTAACAGTTCATCTGTGAGGCGCTCCAACAGTTGTGCAGGGTTGGGCATCCGAAACCCAAATGAACAGGTCAGACAGTCTTGGCCTTGTGCCACACCATAATGCGCCAGTCGAGGTGGTACATACAGTAGGTCACCTGCTTCCAGCACTTCATCAAAAACCACCTCGCCCAAGTCATTCAAGAGGCGTAACGGCTGATTTGGTACAAGTTGAGTAGAACCGTCATCGCAGGTTTGACCCAATTGCCAATGACGTTTGCCACTGGCTTGTACCAAAAACACGTCATATTGATCAAAATGCCGACCAACTGAGCCACCCTCTGGCGCATACGAAATCATGATATCGTCACGCCGCCATTGTGGAATAAAGTCAAATTGCTGCCAAAGCTCAGCCAACTCAATTGACCAATGATCAACCGCCTGTACCAACAGTGTCCAAAGTGGTGGGAGATTCTTAGTATTGAGTTCTTTTTTAGTGAAAGGCGAGTTTTTGACCTTCCATTGATCATGCTGTTTGCCGTGCTGAGTCAGCAGGCGTGCCGTCACGCCATCCTCTAAAGCCAGATCAAACAAGTCTTCTGGTTCAAACATTCCGATCAGTGCAGGCATGGCCTGACGCACCAACAGTGGTTTTTTTTGCCAGTATTCCGACATAAATTGTTCAGCGCTGAGGCCACCCAAGACAGTCAGTGGTTGAGAGGACATGCGGATAACTCCTTTTATTGGGATGGCGATTTGGATCTGATCCAAGCCATTGTAGCAGCAAGGATACTGCCGAGTGTGGCTAATGCCATATCCGCATGTGCATCCCAAATATCACCTTGTTGACCATTATAGTTTTCCGCCTCTTCGGGCGACATGCCCAGCGCAATCCACCACTCAATAAACTCATAAAACACACTTGAGGCCATCACGAACTGAATGCTCAATAACGCAATCGCCACCCGTCCGCTCTGGGCAAAGCACCGTCGCATGACATCGGCAATCAAGGGATAGAGTAAAAACCCATACATCAAATGTACTAACCGATCATACATATTGCGCGACCAATCAAATGTCGCATTAATATCCCAGCCGAGTAGGTGAATGAACCAATCGTTATAGGGCACATAGGAATACAAATAATGCGCACCGAGGACATGCAATAACAAAAACAGCATCGCCCCTACAAACCCTATCCGCGACACCCAGCCCTTGAGTGTTGGCAACATCAGGCCGATCACGAATAACAGTGTCCCCAACTGGTGCAGCCAATATGATGACGGTGTGAGTGGGTTAATTGAGGCCACCATACAGGCCAACAACAACACGGCCAGCCAAGCCCAATGAAACATGGTGAGGTGGAATACGATTGAATTTGCTGATTTTTGCATATAGGCACATGATCTTGAGCAGTGAGACAGAGCAAAAACGGGGCATATAGCCCCGTCCTACGTGTTTTTAGTTAACTTATAACGAAATTTTTACAACTTTGCCAGTTGGTTGGCCAAGTCCTTAGCCTGTTCAGCCGCATTACCCGTATAGGTTGCAGGGCTGAGCATCGCCAATCGATTGCGATCAGCCTCTGGTACGGCAATCAACTCATTGCCTGCAATAAAGTCCAGCATCATTTGGCGCGTCATCGCCTGACCACGAGTCAGTTTTTTGAGTTTTTCATACGGCTGTTCGACGTTATAACGCCGCATGACGGTTTGGATTGGCTCGGCCAACACCTCTTGGGCGCTATCCAAGTCCGCCAGTAGCACGGCTGAGTTTAGCTCCAATTTGCCAATCCCTTTGAGGCAGGCATCATATGCAATCAGACTTTGTGCTAGACCGACGCCCATATTGCGCAATACAGTAGAGTCAGTCAAATCACGCTGCCAACGGCTGATTGGGAGTTTTTCACCCAGATGCGCCAATACCGCGTTGGCAATCCCGAGGTTGCCTTCGGAATTTTCAAAGTCAATCGGGTTGACTTTATGTGGCATGGTCGATGAACCCACCTCACCATCTTTGAGCCGCTGTTTAAAGTAACCAAGCGAGATATACCCCCACACATCGCGGTTGAAGTCGATCAAAATCGTATTAAAGCGACGAATCGCATCGAATAGCTCAGCGATGTAATCATGCGGCTCAATCTGAGTGGTGTAGGGGTTAAAGCTCAAACCCAACGACTGTACGAATTGCTCGGCGTGCTGCGCCCAATCAAGCTCAGGATACGCGGAGAGGTGCGCATTGTAGTTACCGACAGCACCATTGATTTTACCCAACAGCTCAACCTGTTCCGTCTGTTTGATTTGACGTGCTAGACGATAGGCCACATTGGCCATTTCTTTGCCCAGCGTGGTTGGACTGGCGGTTTGACCATGCGTGCGGGACAACATCGGTTGATCTGCATGGGTCACTGCCAACTGAGCAATCGCATCGCGCAATTCAACCATGGTGGCCAACAACACTTGACGTCCATTTTTGAGCATTAGTGCGTGTGACAGATTGTTGATGTCTTCGGAGGTACAGGCGAAGTGAATAAATTCACCTGCATTTTTCAGCTCATCAATGTTGGCAGTTTTTTCTTTCAGGAAATATTCAACTGCTTTAACATCGTGATTAGTGGTGCGCTCAATGGTTTTGATCCGCTCAGCATCGGCTTCCGAAAACGCACTGACAATCTGATCCAACGCTGCATTGGTCTGTGCCGAAAATGGCGCGATTTCTTGAATATCAGGATGATTGGCCAGTGATTGCAACCAACGCACTTCGACTTCGACCCGTGCGGCAATCAGCCCAAATTCAGACAAAAACGGGCGTAGCGCATCACATTTGCTGGCATAACGGCCATCGAGTGGAGAGAGTGCAGTCAGTGTATTCATCAAAGCGAGCCTATAGGGCAATGGAAATCTTGGGCGGGGATTATAGCAAAATTCATTTACGTCCGTGCCCAAAATAGACCACCACCGCTGTTAGATCGGCTGGCATAGGTTTGCTTAGGTTTTGATCGAAACCACCCGATCCTGCATGGCCAGCACCCTGAGATCCACCAATACTTGACGGCGACCCAAAATAAAACGCCAACGGCGGCCTCCCAATGCGTGCCACGTTTGCGCGGCTTGTAATCCAGCAAACAAACATGCCCGAATTCGATCCACATTGGCTGAATTGGTCAGCTCAGCGGGCTGTCCCCGAACATTCAGGCGCATTTTGAGTGTGCCCGCCGTGTTCAAATACAGATTCGCAAATCCAGCCAACAGGGCAGGGTGACGTAAATCCCCACTAAAAAAATGATGCCGATGGCGTAAGGTCAACAGCTCACGATGAATCAACTGTACCAATACTTCTTGGCTAAAAATCTTGCGCTCAATCAGCAGCAGATTGGTGGCGTAGTATAGCACTTGGTTTTTTTTGAATTTTTTGGTTTCGGGCACGGTTTGATAGGGTTGTAGTAAGCCGCGCTCTAACGCAGCTAGACCTGCACGCAACGCCTTGGGATCTTGAAAGCGTTGTGCCACGGGGGTATCACTCAGGCTTTGTTTCAACAGATAATCATACGATTCCCCATGAAAAATCAACGCGGCTGCCCCTTGTGTCGCCAACAGATGTACCAATTTTGCAGATTGGAAGACCGCAGCCAATGCCAATGTCCGTTGTTGTGATGGGCTTAATCCTGTGGATGTGATCGGCAGATCAGACATAAGCGGCGTCCATCATATGATCCGCCGCAAACACACTCGGTGCATCCGTGCGTGCAATCACACCACCACCCAGACAGATTTGATCCTGATAAAAAACCACCGATTGGCCAGCCGTAACCGCACGTTGTGGCTGATCAAACACCACGCGTACAGCACCTGCATCTCCTGATGCGAAGACCGTACAATCCTGATCAGGCTGACGATAGCGGGTTTTGGCGGTACAACGCAGCCCAGCGCTTGGCAAATCTGCACTGCCTGACACCCAATCAATCGGCTCGCTCCAGAGGGTTTGGCTTTGCATGGCGGTATGCTCATGCCCTTGACCAATGATTAAGCGATTATTGCTCATGTCTTTTTGCAAAACGAACCATGCACCTTCTGCCTGATCTTTTAGACCACCCACGCCAATACCATTGCGCTGACCCAACGTGTAATACATCAGCCCATCATGTCGTCCAACCACTTGACCTTGGTCGGTGACGATGTCACCTGCTTGAGCGGGAAGGTATTGCTTCAAAAAATCCCGAAACCGCCGCTCGCCAATAAAACAAATCCCCGTTGAGTCTTTTTTGCGGGCAGTGGCCAGTCCCAAAGCCGAAGCCTTGGCACGGACTTGCGGCTTTTCGAGCTCACCCACAGGAAACAGCGTTTTGGCAATTTCACGCCCGTTGACTGCATGCAAAAAATAGCTTTGGTCTTTATTGCCATCTATGCCGCGTCGTAACTCCGCAACAGTCTCACCTTGTGCGTTTTGATAGACACGACCACGGCGGGCATAGTGGCCTGTCGCAATAAAGTCCGCGCCAAGGGTCAGTGCGTGATCTAAAAATGCACGAAATTTGATTTCTTTATTGCATAAAATATCAGGATTTGGGGTGCGTCCTGCCTGATATTCCTTTAGAAAATGCTCAAACACCCGATCCCAGTACTCCATCGAAAAATTCGCTGTGCGCAAGGGAATACCGAGTTGATCACAGACCCGCTGTGCATCTGCCAGATCTGCCAGCGCTGTACAGTATTCTGTACCGTCATCTTCCTCCCAATTTTTCATAAATAAGCCTTCTACCCGATAGCCTTGCTCCATCAGCAGTGCAGCCGACACCGACGAATCGACGCCGCCAGACATACCGACGATGACATAAGGAGATGCGGTGGATGTATTCATAAAAACTCTCGTTCGGTCAAAAAACCGCAAAGCAGTTTTGCCATCATATGCAATATGGCAGCAGGGTAGGCAATGGCTTAGGCGTTAATGAGGCTAGGATCAGCAATAAACAAGGGATGCTCATAGATCAGATCCAGCGGAAATTGCCGACCCGCCTGTGCATCCTCAATACACCGTAACACCAATGGTGAACGGGCACGGCCTGTATCAGCCAGCTCATCCAACGTCAACCAACTGGCATGATGAATACCTGTATCGAGCGTCCGCTCAGGATCATGCGATTGAGCTTGTGCCAAGAAACAAATTCGATAATAGGTGCTGTTCGGCGAATTTGGTGGGGTATAGGTATATAATCCCAACAAAGCAGTCGGTTGAACCAGCCAACCCGTTTCTTCCAATGTCTCGCGAATGGCGGCCTCAATCAAAGTTTCGCCCGCTTCAACATGACCAGCAGGCTGATTGATCACCAAATGGCTATAAGATGGGCTTTCTTCTTCAACCAATAAGAAGCGTCCCGCTTGCTCCACAACGGTAGCAACGGTCACATGTGGCATCCAAGACATGCGGTGTACTCCAAACCAAGGGCGATGCGATCACATCAAACCGAAATGATACGAGATTTAGGGGGGCAAACCAAATGCAGACTGAACCAATTGATCCGCACAACCCACAACCGCTCAGTCATCTGAACGCTCAGGGGGAGGCGCACATGGTCGATATTGGCGATAAAGCCGTGACCAAACGCGAAGCGATTGCAACAGGGTTTATCCACTTACAACCCAACACCTTGGCATTATTGCAAGACCAAGCGCTACCCAAAGGAGACGTACTGGCAACGGCACGCATTGCAGCGATTCAAGCCGCCAAGCAGACGGCCAATCTTATTCCCCTGTGTCATCCGTTGCCATTGACCAAAGTTGCTGTCAATCTGACCCCACAGACTACACCGTGTGGGATTGCCATTGAAGTCACCTGTCGCACCACGGGTCAGACAGGCATTGAGATGGAGGCACTGACCGCCGTCAGTGTGGCCGCGCTGACACTGTATGATATGTGTAAGGCCGTAGACAAACAGATGGTGATTGATCAAATTTGCTTACGTCAAAAAACTGGAGGCAAAACCGATGTCCAACGTTAAAATACTGTTCTTTGCACGTCATCGTGAACAAATGGGTACAGCCGAACTGAATATGCCGTTGGCAAAAGCCACGTCTCTGGCTGAGTTTAAACAACAATTGACGCAGGCTCATCCACAGTTTGCTGGCTTGCGTCAGCCCGTGATGGTCGCCATTAATCAGGCATTTTCTGATGATGATGCCTTGATTCAAGCAGGCGATGAAGTCGCGTTTTTTCCACCAGTGACAGGTGGCTAATATGTTGTATGTCGATGTGCGAACCGCAGCGTTTGATCATGCTGAATTAACCCAAAGATTGCCTGTGGATCATGCGGTTGGGGCAGTGGCGAATTTTATCGGGTATGTTCGCAATCATGGCGATGCTGCACACGTCACAGGCTTGTCACTTGAGCATTATCCAAACATGACCGAACAGATCCTCACACAGCATTGCCAACATGCTCTACAGCGTTGGTCACTGTCTGGGGTCGTGTTAATTCATCGGGTCGGAACATTGCTGTTGGGTGAGCCGATTGTTGGCGTAGCGGTTGCCAGTGCGCATCGACAGGCTGCATTTGATGCCGTGCAATATTTGATGGATTTTTTAAAACACGATGCCCCGTTTTGGAAAAAAGAAATCCTGCCGACAGGCGAGCAGGTGTGGGTCGAGCAAAAACAAACCGATCAAGCCGCATTACAACGTTGGCATAATCCTTAAACTCAAAAATCCCTGCACCAGTGAGTACAGGGATTTTTCGGTTAAGACGTCAACGTCAAGCATCAACACGCCATTAGTGTTTTTCTGAGGCATGGTTGATGGTATAGCGAGGCAGTTCAACCTCCAAGTCTTGGGTGATTTTTTTAACCTGACATGACAGGCGAGAATCGGGCTCTAGTCCCCATGCCCGATCTAACAAATCGGCCTCAACGTCGTCCATTTCGTCCAACGAGTTAAAACCTTCTCGTACGATCACATGGCAGGTGGTACATGCAGCAGACATATCACAAGCATGCTCAATCGCCACTCCATTGTTTAACAGGCTTTGGCAGAGATTCGCATCTTCAGCGACATCAAAACTTGCACCCTGAGGGCAAATCTCAGCATGTGGCAATACGGTAATACGCGGCATTGGTGTCAGCTCCCCTGAATCAATTCAAATTCACCAATCTTTCAAATTGGTGCCAGTTAGTGCTTGTTGGATGTTGCGATCCATCCGTCGGGCAGCAAATGCATCACTATGGGTTTTTAGCGCAGCGACCGCAGCTTCTATCGCCGTAAGTTGCTGGCCTGTCAAGGCCATCTGCAAATCTGCAATCGCCTGTCGAATATTTTGCTGCTCAGCTTCAGACAGCAGTGCGGCATCTGATTCCAGCGCTTGCTCTAATGCCATCAGTTCGCGCTCTGCTTCCACTTTGGTTTCAAATAAACTGCGCAGTTGCTTATCTTCTTGCGCATATTCAAACCCTTCGGTCAGCAGACGTGACATATCGGTTTCGGACAACCCATACGATGGCTTGATGACGATTTCGCTTTGCGTCCCCGTTGTGGTTTCACGCGCTGCTACCGACAGGAGTCCATCCGCATCAATACTAAAATTCACAGCAATGCGTGCTGCGCCTGCCAACATCGGTGGAATCCCGCGTAGCTCAAAGCGGCCAATCGAGCGACAATGATTGACCATTTCACGCTCGCCCTGCACCACATGAATCAGCATGGCTGTTTGACCATCTTTATAGGTGGTGAACTCTTGCTGACGAGCAGCGGGAATTGGGGTATTGCGCGGAATAATCCGCTCAACCAACCCACCCATGGTTTCCAATCCCAAAGATAGCGGCGTTACATCCAACAGCAATGCGCCATCGGTACGATTACCTGCTAACTGATCGGCTGAAATTGCTGCACCGAGCGCAACCACCTGATCAGGGTCAATGCTACAGCGTGGTGTTTGCTTAAAAAACTGCTCAACAGCGCGATGAATGGCAGGGACACGTGTTGAGCCACCGACCAAAACCACCGCGCTGATCTGCTCAACGGAGCGTTTTGAGTCGCGAATAACGCGCTTACAAACGGCCAAACAGCGCTCAATCACAGGCTCAATCAACTGATTAAAGACATCTCGACTCAACTCACCTTGCCAATCTGCCCATGTCACGGCCAAACTTTCTTGGCTGCTCAGTTGCTCTTTAACCCGTCGTGAATACAATGCCAATTCTTGTTGCTGGTTTGGCGTTAAACTGGTCGTGCCAGCCTGTTGACACAACCAGCGCCCCAACAGTCGATCCAAATCATCACCACCCAACGCGGTATGGCCACCTGTTGCCAAG
>JAYXXU010000166.1:0-23017 GCA_036019135.1 Pseudomonadota bacterium
CCACATGTTAGATGATGCCATCAAAGGCCAACTCAAAGCCTATCTCGAAAAACTGCAACGCCCGATTGAGCTGATTGCTTCACTTGATGAGAGCGACAAAGCACAAGAGTTACGCGGTTTATTGACCGATATCGGTACGCTATCAGATCGCGTCAGCGTACGGTTTGACGGGACGGATGCGCGGCAGCCATCATTTGCGATTGCCGAAGTCGGGCAGGTCGGTCGGGTGCAGTTTGCTGGGATTCCGATGGGGCATGAGTTTACCTCATTGGTGTTGGGGCTGTTGCATGTTGGTGGGCATCCGCCAAAAGTGGATGCTGAGGTGATTGAACAAATCAAAGGCTTAGACGGCGAATATCGCTTTGAAACCTTTGTGTCGCTGTCCTGCCATAACTGCCCAGACGTGGTGCAAGCGCTGAATACCTTGTCCGCGCTGAATCCCAACATCAGTCATGTGATGATCGATGGCGCATTGTTTCAAGCCGAAGTCGAGCGCCGTGAGATTCAAGCTGTGCCGATGGTATTTGTCAACGGTGAGTTGTTCGGGCAAGGTCGGATGAGCATCGAAGAAATCGTCGCCAAGCTGGACAGCAATAGCGCGGCCAAAGACGCCGCCAAACTGAGCGCCAAAGACGTCTATGATGTGTTAATCGTCGGTGGTGGCCCTGCTGGGGCAGCCGCCGCCGTATATGCGGCGCGTAAAGGCATCCGTACGGGGGTGTTGGCCGAGCGCTTCGGTGGACAAGTCGCGGATACCATGTCGATTGAAAACTACATCTCTGTACCAGAAACCGAAGGGCCGAAGCTGGTCGCGGCGATGGAACAGCATGTCAACGTGTATGACGTTGACGTGATGAAGCTGCAAAAAGCCAGCAAGATCGAGCGCAAAGATCTGGTCGAGCTGACCTTAGAAAACGGCGCAGTGCTCAAGAGCAAAACCGTGATTCTGGCGACGGGTGCAAGATGGCGCAAGATGAACGTGACTGGCGAAACGGAGTATAGCGGTCGTGGGGTGGCGTACTGCCCACACTGTGATGGCCCATTATTTAAAGGCAAGCGCGTCGCGGTGATTGGTGGTGGTAACTCTGGGGTCGAAGCGGCGATTGATTTGGCGGGGATTGTCGAGCATGTGACGTTGCTAGAGTTTGATAGCAAGCTCCGCGCCGACGCAGTGCTGCAAAATAAGCTGAACAGCCTACCGAACGTCACGATTATCACCAGTGCGTTGACCACTGAAGTGCAGGGCGATGGTGCGCGAGTGACCGCGCTGGTTTATCAAGACCGTAATACTGAGCAGTTGCATACGATCACACTTGCGGGGATTTTTGTGCAGATTGGATTGTTGCCGAATACCGATTGGCTCAAAGATGCAATTGATCTATCGCCACGCGGTGAAATTGAAGTCAATGCACGCGGTGAAACCTCGATGGCAGGGGTATTTGCAGCGGGTGAT
This sequence comes from Pseudomonadota bacterium, assembly GCA_036019135.1. Classification (GTDB taxonomy): domain Bacteria; phylum Pseudomonadota; class Gammaproteobacteria; order Pseudomonadales; family Moraxellaceae; genus JAYXXU01. Next base: position 1,454 of record JAYXXU010000166.1, read on the forward strand.
GCGACTACCACGCCGTATAAGCAAATCATTATTGCCACAGGTGAAGGTGCAAAAGCAGCACTATCGGCGTTTGATTATTTGATTCGTCAAGGCGTATAAGGGTTGGCAAAGCTAGGTTGGACGTTTGGTCTGGCCTGTTTTTTTATGTATGATCAGAGATTATCAAGTATAAAAGTGCTTTTTGGATAGTCTTCTCTTATAACAAGTTTTAAGACTATAGTCCGCATGAAAATGCTGAAATTGCTTGATAAATCCTTAATATTATTCGCAGGAAGGTCTCATGATTTTAAAGTTTTTGACAGTCGCTTCGAGTGTACTGGTGTTAAGTGCCTGTGCCACGCTGGATCAAGGTTTTGATGCACTGAACAAAGGTTTGGCTGTATCAGGTCAGATTTTGGGAGGGACAGCAACAACGACACCACAAACTGGTTCTGGCGGTGCACTCGTAGCCAATATTTCCCCACAGCAACTCGCCACCATTCAAAAAAACATTCAAAGCAGTGGCGGTAATGCCCAAATGCAACGTGCTGTGAGTGAAGCATCGCCGAATATAGTGGGAATCCTAAGAAATTTAAGTTGTGCCTCTGGCAGCTCATGGGTCTCTAATCACGTCGGGAGGTATGCCGCTTCTAGTCAGGTTGGTGGTTTTGTTTCTATTCCAATGAATAAAATTGAATCTCATAGACCCACTGAATGTTTAACAGTTCAACGAATTAATGAGTGGGCTCTGTCATCAGAAAATACATTGTCTTTTCGGGTGATGTTTATCTCTGATCAAAATGATCAAACAGCAGGTGCTTTTTTTCAGATGGCCAAGCAACAAAATGGCGAGTGGCTTCTGATTTATACTTATTAAAATCATTAGACCTCTTGTGTAAGTCATTTTTTAACCAGCTAGAGGACTTGAATTACAAGGCTTCGGCTGCTGCACAACATGAGTCAATTTCGACTTTCGCAAAAGGTCTATTAGGGATGGAGGTAGATTTGACCCTACTACCATCATTTCATCATCTGTGATAAGACCGTTATTTAAATCGTAAAAACCTATCAATAAAACAATTTTAATCAATTTTACAGCTTTTAATTTCTGATCAATACTCACCACATGTCCATAGCCTTTGGGCATGGATCAGCGCGACCCGACAGTTTTTTCAAGTCGGTAACAGAAGTGCTAACAGACCCACATGGTCATGAAATCAGAAAGCCGTATGCTCTAGAGGGCATCATGGATGTGAGTGAACACCGTGGCTCGCTGTGGCATTTGAGCGGATCAATGCTGTAGGAGTCAGAAGGCAGTGTGCCACGACAGTGCTATTTGAGATAGTGCGTGGTGACGTGTAACCCTTAAGTCAACGCAACCCAAAAACGGAGATCAATATGGACAGCAACAACCCAGCCACAGCGGGCAAATGCCCCGTCATGCATGGTGGTATGACCTCAGCCAATATGTCGAACATGGACTGGTGGCCGAAGGCTCTGAATCTCGATATTCTGCACCAACATGACCGCAAGACCAATCCATTTGGGGCGGATTTTAACTATCGTGAAGCGGTCAAAACCCTCGATGTTAATGCCCTAAAAAATGACCTCAAAGCCCTAATGACCGATAGCCAAGACTGGTGGCCAGCCGATTGGGGGCATTATGGCGGCTTGATGATTCGGATGGCATGGCACTCCGCAGGTAGCTATCGGATCGCCGATGGACGTGGCGGCGGTGGTACAGGTAATCAACGGTTTGCGCCCCTGAACTCATGGCCAGACAATGCCAATCTGGATAAAGCACGGCGCTTGCTGTGGCCAATCAAGAAAAAATATGGCAACAAAATCAGTTGGGCGGATTTGATGCTTTTGGCAGGTACGATGGCCTACGAATCAATGGGGCTAAAAACTTTTGGTTTTGCATTTGGTCGTGAGGACATCTGGCACCCCGAAAAAGACACCTACTGGGGCTCAGAAAAAGAGTGGCTTGCCCCAAGCGATAGTGAGGGGTCACGCTATTCAGGTCAGCGAGACCTTGAAAATCCATTGGCTGCGGTGATGATGGGCTTGATCTATGTCAATCCAGAAGGCGTGGATGGTCAACCTGATCCACTGAAAACAGCACATGATATGCGTGTGACCTTTACCCGTATGGCGATGAATGATGAGGAGACTGTTGCCTTAACGGCAGGTGGGCATACCGTCGGTAAATGTCACGGCAATGGCAATGCCGCCAATCTTGGTGAGTCGCCCGAAGGTGCGGAACTGGAGGAGCAAGGTCTAGGCTGGAACAACCATAAAACGCGTGGGATTGGGCGTGACACCGTAACCAGTGGTTTGGAAGGTGCGTGGACGACCCATCCAACCCAGTGGGATAATGGCTATTTTGAGATGCTGTTCAAGCACGAGTGGGCATTGACCAAAAGCCCAGCAGGCGCATCGCAATGGGAGCCAATCAATATCCAAGAGCAAGACAAGCCCGTTGATGTTGAAGATCCGAGCATTCGGCGTAATCCGATGATGACTGATGCTGACATGGCGTTAAAAGTTGACCCTGAGTATCGCAAAATTGCTGAGCGTTTCCGCAACGATCAGGCATATTTTTCCGAAGTCTTTGCACGAGCATGGTTTAAGCTGACCCACCGTGATATGGGGCCTAAGTCACGTTATATTGGCCCTGATGTGCCGCAAGAGGATTTGATCTGGCAAGATCCAGTGCCTACGGGGCGCACAGATTATGATGTGGCTGCGGTCAAAGCCAAAATCTCGGCGACGGGTTTGAGTATCGGTGACAGGGTCTCAACGGCATGGGACAGTGCGCGGACGTTCCGTGGATCAGACTTGCGCGGTGGTGCAAATGGTGCGCGAATTCGACTCGCACCACAAAAAGACTGGGAGGGCAATGAGCCCACACGTCTGGCCAAAGTGTTGGCCGTCTATGAGCAGATCGCGGCTGAGACAGGCGTGAGTGTGGCTGATCTGATCGTATTGGGCGGTAATCTGGGTATCGAGCAGGCGGCTGAGGCAGCAGGTGTTGCGGTCAGCGTACCATTTGCCGCAGGACGTGGCGATGCAACAGCGGAGATGACGGATATTGATTCGTTTGAGCCGCTAGAGCCTGTCGCCGATGGTTTCCGTAACTGGCTCAAAAAAGACTATGTGGTCAGTGCAGAGGAGCTACTGTTAGATCGGGCGCAACTGCTGGGCTTGACCGCATGCGAAATGACGGTGTTGGTGGGTGGTTTGCGAGTGTTGGGTACGAATCACGGTGGTACAGCACATGGGGTGTTCACGGATCGCGTGGGTGCTTTGAGCAATGATTTTTTTGTCAATTTGACCGATATGGCCTACACATGGAAACCGACTGGCCGTAACAGCTATGCGATCTGCGAACGCAAAACAGGTGCAGTCAAATGGACAGCAACGCGGGTGGACTTGGTATTTGGCTCGAACTCAATCTTACGCTCGTATGCAGAAGTGTATGCACAGGATGACAATCAGGCTAAATTTGTCCATGACTTTGTTGCAGCATGGACAAAGGTGATGAATGCAGATCGGTTTGATGTTTTTGGTTAAATTTTTGTTTTAAACGATATTCGCGCTGGTTGATCTGGCGCGAAATCAACTACCCCCGCAACATCATCTTCACCGCATCCACCTCTGGCCGTACACCATGCCAAACCGTAAAGGCTTCAGCGGCTTGCCCAACCAACATCCCAAGCCCATCGGCAGTCACCACACCGCGCGCTTGAGCCTGTGCCATAAAATTCGACAGCTTGCCATAGGCCATTTCATAGGCATAATCAAAGCCTAATGCATCAGGCAGTTGTAAGGCATCGCCGCTCAGACTGGCTGATGTGGCATTAATTACCAGCGTAAAATCCCCAGACAAGTGATCCAAACCACAAGCAGTCACCGCAATAGGTTGGGTAAATGCGTCTAAATCCGCAATCAATTGTTCCGCCCGAGAGATGGTGCGGTTGGCGATCACGATTTCAGCCACACCCGCCCGAATTAGCGGTAAAATTACGCCGCGTGTTGCACCACCTGCACCCAAGATCAGCACTCTTGTCTGTGCCAGTGGACAATCAATATCCAGCAGGGCATTAACTAAGCCTGTTCCATCTGTATTATCGCCGTGCAACTGGCCATCCGCCATCCAGAGGGTGTTGACCGCTTGCGCGGCTTGTGCGCGTTCGGTCAGCATCTCGCTCAACGCAAAAGCCTGTTCTTTAAAGGGGACAGTGACATTTAATCCAGTGCCACCCCCTGCAAAAAACGCCGCAATCACCTCAGCCAAGCCATCCAGTGGGGCGAGCAGTTTCTCATAAGATAGTGCAATACCTGTTTGCTGCCCGAATGCCTGATGGATTTCGGGTGAGCGACTATGTGCGATGGGATTGCCGATTACTGCAAAATATTTCATAAATTTTTAAACCAAATCAAAAATGGCGTGTGCCAGCGCGTCAAAAAATCTATTTTTGAGATAGGCGATAGTTACGTGGAGTTTTAATCCTGTATTACGCCTGCGGCTGGCCTCACTTTTGACAGGCCAAAAGTAAGCAAAAGCCTTTGTGCTTGGAAGACTCGCCATCCATGGCTCAGACAATTCCAAGCACGTCATCCCTGTGTTGAAAGCCAATTTTGAGCATTCAAGCCAGCCACTCACGCGGCTTTAAAAAATATTCGGTCAAACGTGCTTCAGGCGATCCTGCTGCCCATTCAGGCCGATAGTGCCAACTGACCAGATTGGGTAAACTGACCAAAATCGATTCAATCCGTCCACCAGATTGCAGGCCAAAAATCGTACCGCGATCATACACCAAGTTATATTCAACATAACGCCCGCGCCGATACAACTGAAACTCACGCTGTGCATCGGTGTAGGGCAGGTGCTGGCGCTTTTGAAAAATCGGAATAATCCCATCCAGATAGCCTTGCCCGACTGCTTGCATAAACGCAAAGCAACGCTCAAACCCCCAGTCATTCAGATCATCATAAAATAAGCCACCGATCCCGCGTTGTTCATCCCGATGCTTGAGATAAAAGTAGTCATCGCACCATGCTTTATATTTGGGATAGACCTCTGCCCCAAACGGCGCACACAGATCCCGCGCCACCGTATGCCAATGCACACAGTCTGCTTCGACAGGATAAAATGGGGTCAGATCAAAACCACCACCCATCCACCACACAGGATCTTGGCCATCTTTTTGTGCAACGAACATACGGACATTGGCATGCGATGTAGGCACGTTGGGATTCTTGGGGTGGATTACCAGTGACACGCCCAATGCCTGTGCTTGTGCGCCTGCCAGTTGCGGATAGCGCTCTGTTGCAGCAGGCGGCAGATGCTTGAGGTGGATATGGGAAAACATCACCCCGCCTTTTTCGATGACTTGGCCATCTTGCAGCACACATGACCGCCCACCGCCGCCTTCCTCACGCGTCCAATCATCGGGCACAAAACGTGCTGTACCACCGCCAAGGGTTTCTTGTTGTTCAAGTGCGGCACAAATTTGGGCTTGTAGACCCAGTAAGAACTCACGAACTCGCGAAATATCATGGGTATGGGGATGATCAGACATGATGACTCAATGGCAAAATGATGGGAGGTTGGGCTAGCATAACGCGAATCCCATAAAAAAAATATGGGATTGGTTCTATGCCTATTCTAAGTGACCCATGCGGCTACGTTTGGTCGAAATATAGCCTTCATTGTAGGCGTTATAGCCGACATGCAATGGCGTTCGCTCCGTCACCACAAAGCCCAATTCTTCCAAAGCAGCTTGTTTGGCAGGATTGTTGGTAATCAGATTAATCTGGCTCACCCCAAAATGATCCAGCATGGTCTTGCACATGTCGTAGGTGCGGCCATCTGCGGGTAATCCCAGCATCAGATTGGCATCAAGGGTGTCATGGCCTTGATCTTGTAGCGCATATGCCCGAATTTTATTCGGCAAGCCAATGCCACGACCTTCTTGCCGCAGATAAAGAATCATGCCGCGTCCGACCTGTTGGATCAGTTGCATGGTTGCGTTGAGCTGTGGACCACAATCGCAGCGTAGCGAGCCGAATGCATCACCTGTCAGGCACTCCGAATGCAGTCTGAGCAGTACGGGCGCGTCATGTGATGATTGCATATTGAGTGACAGGGCGACATGTTCTTCGCCTGTCTGTGCATCCTCAAACACTGCAATATCAAAGTGACCATGTTGTGTTGGTAGTTTTGAGGAGGCCACAAATTGAAAAGGCATTGCCTGCTCCGAAACCCAAAATCAAAGGTTGGACAGTATACCTAACATTCGCCGCTGCGCATGTGTACAGCATGCGACATCCATTCAACAAACTATTTCTTGTGTGTGTTGACTGATCCAATCGGCAATCTCAATGAAGTGGTCATTCACTGCCTCGGGTGCAGTACACATGTCGATATGACCATAATCTTTACGATAGCCTTGGCTCATTGCCAACAGCCGAAACTCATCTTGTGGCTGTCCGACATCACGCATCAGTTGCCGGACATCTTTGGGATGCCCCAAAAACGTATCTTTTTTGCCTGCCAAATAGAGCGTAGGTGCGATGTTTTGGGCATGTGTCAAGGCGGCATAGTAATCAAACTGATCGGTCGGATCGATCCATGTGTGCTTGGCATACACCCATGCTCGACATTGTTGATAGACTTCGGCAGCCTCATCATCTGAGCCGAGTTTGAGTTTTTTAGCGGGCAGATAGCCGTAACGCCGCGTATACATACTACCCAATAGCCCCCACATCAGATCCAGACCAACTAGCCGATCCCGATTGATCACACTGACGTGGCGCTTACTGCCCAAAAAACTCATTGATCCCAGTTTTTCATCCGCAAAACGCGCTAAATACGCCAGCAATAACACACCGCCCCAAGAGTGACCAACCGCATGAATCTGAACGTCCTGTCCGCGTAATTCACGAATTTGAGCCAAAAATGCAGGAATCTCCTCAACAATGGCTTGGTATTGTGAGTTGTTCGACCGAGCGCTGACGGGAGGGGTGCTTTGGCCTCGACCGCGTAAATCTGCGACATACACGTCGAAGCCTTGTTCTGCCAAAAAAGGCGCTAACCCTTTGAGTGATTTTGAATAAAAAATATTGCCACTGCCCACACTACCATGCAGCATAAAGACGGGCTGCCCCTGTGGATTGGCATAAATGCGCTTCAGGTGCAGTTGATCGGTTGGATTCAAGGTGATCCACAGCGATTCCGTGTGTAATGCGTTGGTTTGAACTGCGGCATCTGGTTGCATGTTGATCATAGTGATAGTGAGTGGGCTATCGAGTATGCCATGTGTTGATTTTTTTGCCAAAAAATGTGTGTGGTCGCGCAATTGATTGCAGAATTGAATATTCTACAGACACGCAACACGAACACCGTTGTTAAGGTGCTAGGCCATTGCAGTGGCAAATGGTAGCATTCGCACTTGATGTGGCTGTTCCATTTGGCCAAGCCAGATGTGTACCCAAGCTGCTGTTCGTCAGCTCAGGCTTAATTAAGGCATATGATGCACCAAAAAATCCCTGCCCATCGACCGCATACCCCGCTGCTGGATCAAATTGACCACCCCAAGCAGTTAAAATCCCTTTCAACAGCACAACTGTGTGAGTTGGCTGATGAGTTGCGTCTGTATCTCCTGTATGCCGCAGGTCAAAGCGGTGGGCATTTCGGCGCAAATCTTGGCGTGGTTGAGCTTACGGTTGCGCTGCATACCGTACTGGATACGCCACATGATCGGTTAGTTTGGGATGTTGGCCATCAAGCCTATGCGCATAAAATTCTCACAGGACGCCGCGAGCAGTTGCCGACCATTCGCGCTAAAGGTGGATTGACGGCATTTCCGACCCGAGAGGAATCCGAGTTTGATACCTTTGGGGTGGGGCATTCGTCGACGTCGATTTCGGCAGCATTAGGCATGGCGCTGGCCTTGCGCTATCAGCAGGATCCCCGCAGTGTGGCCTGTGTGATCGGCGATGGGGCGATGACGGCTGGGATGGCGTTTGAGGCCATGAATGATGCGGTGCATCATCAAGCGGATTTATTGGTAGTGCTCAATGACAACGATATGTCAATTTCGTGCAGTATCGGTGGCTTTTCACGGCATTTGGCAGCACTGTGGCAAAGCGGTTATCAGGTCGGTGTGACTGATGAGGCTGAGCCTGTGATTCAGCCGCGCCCTGATATGCAGTTTAAGGCGCGTAAAGCAGCACCAGATTGTGAGCAAAATCTATTCCAAGCGATTGGTTTTGAGTATTTTGGTCCTTTTGATGGGCATGACTTGCCTGAGCTGCTGCGGGTGCTACACCTGTTAAAAACACGCAAGACCCCACGTCTATTGCATGTTTATACGACCAAGGGCAAAGGCTTTGCGCCTGCCGAAGCTGATCCAATTGGCTATCATGCGATTGGCAAATTAAATGCAACTAAACCCGCTGCATTGCCAAGTGACACGGCCAAACCCCAAAAATATTCGGATGTTTTCGGTCAGTTTTTGTGTGATTTGGCGGCACAAGAGACACAGATGCTGGCGATCACCCCTGCGATGTGTGAAGGATCGGGCATGGTGAATTTTGCCCAGCATTATCCTGAGCGGTTTTTTGATGTGGCGATTGCTGAGCAACATGCGCTCACACTGGCGGCGGGGATGGCCTGTGAAGGGTTAAAGCCAATCGTGGCGATTTACTCGACCTTTTTGCAGCGTGGTTATGATCAGCTCGTGCATGACATTGCACTACAAAATCTCGATGTGACATTTGCGATTGATCGGGCAGGCTTGGTCGGTGAAGATGGACCAACTCATGCAGGGGCGTTTGATTATGCCTTTATGCGCACCTTGCCGAATGTACTACTCATGGCTCCCAAAGACGAAAACGAATGCCGCCACATGCTGTATACCGCTTACCAGCATCAAGGTACAGCAGCGGTGCGTTATCCACGTGGCACGGGCATCGGCAGTGTGATCGTGCCTGAGTTAACGGCGCTGCCGATTGGCCAAAGCGAACTGCTGGCACATTTGAATCCTGAAGCGCCCTGTCAGATTGCGCTGTTGGCATTTGGCAGCATGGTTTATCCTGCGTTGCACGCTGCACAGCAACTGGTCTCGGCACAATTGGGTGTGCAAGTGATCAACATGCGCTTTATTAAACCGCTGGATCTGGCGCAACTGCAACGGGTGGCGACCCACTGTGCTGGGTTGGTGACGATTGAAGAGCATGCAGTGATGGCGGGTGCAGGCAGCGCGGTCAACGAGGCTCTGAATGCCTTGGGCTTATATCTGCCCATTAAGAACCTTGGCTTGCCCGATACATTCTTGCCACATGCGGCACATGCCGAGATGTTGGCAGATTGCGGCCTAGATGTGGCGGGGATTGCACAGTCAGTGCAGGCGTTTGTGGCGCAATTGGCCTCGCAATCATCGCGATAGCGTAATCAATAGTCGTCAGGCGGAGTGAGATTTGTTAGACTTGCCTCGCTTTAAAATGGCTGCTTGGCTGTTTGTGCTGATGATCATTTGTATTGAATAGTTTTCTGGTATTGCTGTGCATCCCCCCTTGAGCTACTGCGACGAGCCGTAGTCGGGTGTGGAAGTGGTTTGATTCTTTGACGTTTTGTTGATTGGTGATGGTGGTGTTATGGAACCTATGGTAGTCATGGCGGCAAAAGCTGCTGAAAAAGTCGGTGCTGAGCTGCTGAAAGCCCACCAAAACCGTCACAAAATCGACCTGCAAGTCGAAAGCAAGGGTCTGGCTGGTTTGGTCACCCGTTTAGACCGTTATGCCGAAGAGTTGGCGATAGCGCTGCTTAAAAAAAGCTATCCCAAGCATAGTTTCTTAGGTGAAGAATTTGGTCTACAAGAAGGCCAAGGCGATGATGCCGATTGGTGCTGGGTGATTGACCCACTTGATGGCACACAGAATTTTGTGCAAGGTTTTCCACATTTTTGTATTTCGATTGCTGTCCAACATCGTGGCGTGACCCAGCATGGCGTGATCTATGATCCTGTGCGTGATGAGTTGTTTTCGGCTACGCGTGGTGGTGGGGCGATGATGAATCAGCGTCGGATTCGGGTCGGTGATAAGAACAGCCTACAAGACAGCTTTTTGACCGTTGGTCATCCACCCAAAGTCGCGCGTAATGGCGAAGTCATTTCGTTTGCCCAGCAGCATTTTGCAGCATTGTTGGCGGTGACTGAGGCAGGTGCACAGGTACGGCGCAGTGGCTCGGCGGCTTTGGATTTGGCGTATGTTGCGTCGGGTCGGTTTGATGGGTTCTTTGAAGTGGGTCTGAAGCCGTGGGACATCGCAGCGGGTGAGCTGATCGTGCGTGAGGCAGGCGGTACCGTGGTCGATTGTAAAGGTGGCCAAGGCTCAATGGACAACGGTCAAGTGATTGCCTGTAATATGAAAATGCTGAAACCTTTGATGCAAGCTGTGATTCCTGCATGGGGTGCGGTCGCCAAAATCGGCGCATAAGCTGTGCTAGGCAGCCCAAATCTGTATTGGGCTGCCCAGAGACATAGCGGCTGATGGATTGTATGTACCTACTGTGCAGACTGGTTGGCTGCAAGGTTTTTTACCTGTTTGAGCCAGCCTTGTCGCTCCAGCAAACTGCTGTGTAACACCTTGCCAAACCGCGTGACTTTTATCTGTTTAAATCCACAAAATCCCAAAATACTCTGATTTAGTTGTCGAATGACGGGCGAGCCTTGCCAGCGATAATACCAAGTTGGCACATCCATGGTCAGGATCAGTCGTGCTGTTTTGCCCTTGAGCAGTTGCTTTGGCATCCCTGATCCTGCTTGATATTTAAACGCGACATTCGGCAAAAACGTTCGATCAATTAAGCCTTTGAGCTGAGCAGGCATGCCACCCCACCAGATGGGAAAAATCATCACCAAATGATCGGCTTTTAACAAGGCGTGCTGGAAGGCCAATAGATGCGGCTCTAGAGGCTGTTGTTGGTTGTAGCCAAATGCAAGATTGGGATCAAACGGCATGTCTGACAAGTGAAATACATCAACAGTGGCCGTGCTTGGCAGTCCGCTGAGATAGGCCGCCGTGAGAGCATGGCTTAGACTGTTGGCTTTTGGGTTGCCATTCAGGATTAAAATGTTTTGCGACATGGATCTTGTCCCAACCAGAGATTCAGCCCAGCTTACGATCTGCCCTTGGGGGAGAGTCAAGCCAGAGTGGCGGTCTTTTGAGCAATCGGTATGCCAGTCGACTGCAATTGTGGGCAGGTGTCGAGTGCATGTAGACAGTCGGCGAGTTGATCAAGCTGCCGTTGTGTCTCAACCACTTGCTGTTGTAACTGTTGCTGTCGTTGTTGCAGTAACACGCGAATATGGCTGGCCTGAATGATTTGTTGTGCGGTGAGTTGTTGCAGTTGACGAATTGACAGTCCAAATGCCCGTGCATCTCGTAACAAAATCAACTGCTGAAGCTGCTGCGCGCTGTAGTGTCGATAGCGTCCGACGCGTTGCGGCACGCTAATCAGTCCTTTGGCTTCATAGAGTCGAATCGCCTTGAGCGAAAGGCCAGTCTGTTGGGCAACTGCGCCGATATACATGGATGATTTACCCCTTTGGTATCAGTATCACCTCAAAAACCTTGGCAATAATCTGCCAGCGGCCATCTAGCCATACCAAACTTAAAGTATCACTAAATTGCTTTGGTGCAATTGCACATTCTACTCGTGCCAGTGCTGTTGTCGCCCCAATCAGTTCAATCGACATGATTCGATCCTGTCGCGTTTGTGCTTGGCTGGCAGGCGAAAGGCGTTGATCGACAATCGGAAAGTATTGCTCCATCGTATAGTGCCGCAATTGACCATTGATCACACAGGCATAAATCGCTTGTGGGTGGAAGACCTGCCGTAGACGTTGGGTGTCACTGTAGTACAGACCATCAAAATAGACCTGAAGTTGCTGCTCAACGGCGCGATACGGTGGATTCATATTATCTCCTCAAACAATCACCCAAAGGCATCTGGCAATGTACGATCCCTTTGGGTGGACTGGTTTATTGTTGCTGTTGCTGTTGCTGTTGCTGTTGCTGTTGCTGTTGCTGTTGCTGTTGCTGTTGCTGTTGCTGTTGAGCGCGGAGTTGGGTGACGCTCTGACCTGCAATCCCCCAATTGTCGGTATCGACTTCATCAATCAACACAAAGGTTGTAGCGGGGTTTTTGTTGAGGACACGCTGGAGCAGTGCTGTCACCCCATGGATCAGTTCGGCCTTTTGTGCAGCGGTTGCACCTTCACGGGTGATTTGGATGTTGACATACGGCATGGTGAACTCTCCTTGAGTGAGTGGGTTGCGGGTGGTTGTTTTAAAAATGATTGTTGAATACCAGATCGGTATAGGTGAGTGTCCGACCACGCGGAAAAGCGCTTTGTAGAGGTTTGCCAATACTGACAATCATGCCAATCAAATGATCTTCAGGCAGTTGAATCAGTTGTGATACGGCATCAGCTTCAAAGCCGATCATCGGGCAGGAGTCATATCCCAAGCCTTGCGCAGCCAGCATCAATGTCTGGGCGGCAATCCCAACTGAGCGTAAGGCTTCATCACGTTGGGTCTGTGGTCGATCTCGATAAAAATCAGTCAGCATCTGGAGCAAGGTGTGTTGTATGGCTTGATCGGGCAAATGACTCCAATAGCGCTCAGGTTGTTTTTGCCATGCTTGTATATCAGCGCAAATCACCACGACCAGACTGGCATCACTGATTTGGACTTGATGCCACGCGGCTTGTTTGAGTGCATGGCGTTGGTCTGGATCGCGGATGATGACAAAGCGCCAATGCTGAATATTAAATGAAGTCGGCGCGTATTGAACTGCTTCAAGGAGCTGGCGTTCAATCTCAGCAGGCATCTGATGATTGGGGTCAAAGTGCTTCACCGCACGGCGCTGTTGAATAGCGTCTAAAACGTTCATGGCATAGGAGGAAGTAGTGGATGAGCATTGAGCTTAGCGGATCAGTACTTATTCGGATAGAATGCACATTTTTAGCCCATACAGTCTTTTAGTATACTGTTGTGACTATTTTACGATTGAGAAATCCATCATGCGTGAAGACTGTCAAAAAACACCACTGGATATCCATCTGGCCTGTCCGATGAGCATTGCGCTGGCGGTAGTGGGTGGCAAGTGGAAAGGCCTGATTTTGTATCATTTGCATGATGGGACGAAGCGGTTTAATCAGTTAATGCGTTTGATGCCGAGCATTACCCAGCGGATGTTGACGCGACAATTGCGCGAGCTAGAGGCTCATGGGGTGATTGAGCGGCGGATCTATCCACAGATTCCACCCAAGGTGGAATACTCCTTGAGTGAGTTGGGGCAGACAGTGATTCCTGTGATTCAGCAACTGTCGTCTTGGGGGCGTCAGTATCGTGAGTCGAGTGCATTTGGCGAGGCATTTGTCTGGATGGATCAAACCGAACTCGTGGATTGAGTTTGTCTAGTCCACATGATCCGTCGCCAATGTTGGCGCAGCAAATTTAGATGAGTCGGTCAGTCGCTCGCGTTCGATTTTGCCGTCCTGAAACCACAATAACTGTCCACGTTGAAATGCAGTCCATTGCTCGTTATCAGTCAGCGGTTCGGTCGCAATCACTGCGACGCGATCTTCTGGCGTGGTGTATTGGCTAAAATCAATACTCATATCAATATCCACCAGATGCGCATGGGCAAATGGATATTCGCGCACAATCCAATGCAGCTTGGTGGTGGCAAAGGCAAATAAACTCTGACCATTAGATAATAAAAAGTTAAATGTACCGTATTCAGCGATCTTCGGGGCAATGTCGGCCAGTGCGTCAAATACCTGCTCAGGCGTTGGCTCATCACAGCCAAATTGCTCGCGTAAATGCTGAAAGACGAGACAGCCTGCACGCTCACTGTCGGTTGTGCCGACGGGCTGAAACACGCCGCATAGCTCAGGATAAAACTCGCGCAAATCACCATTGTGCGCAAAAATCCAATGCCGTCCCCACAACTCCCGCATAAATGGATGCACGTTTTCAAGGCAGGTTTCGCCTTGGGTAGCTTTGCGGATATGGGCGATGACGTTACGCGATTTGATCGGGTAGTGGCGGATCATCTCGGCGATGGGAGATTTGCAGGCGGCTTGGATATCGACAAATAGCCGACAGGCTTTATGCTCAAAAAAGGCGATGCCAAAGCCATCAGCATGATCGCCCGTGATCCCTGAGCGTTGGGTAAAGCCTGAGAATGAGAAGTTGATATCGGTCGGGGTGGCACAATTCATGCCGAGCAGTTCACACATGCTGGAGCGGTTCGGTGTTGTAGTGAGGCTTCAGTGTGGCAGAGTTTAGGGGGCAGTGGTAGGGGCTTTAAGCCCCGTAATGATAACGTAGCTGTGCAATTAAAATGGTGTCGCTAAGGCATTTGTAGATCATCCGATGTTCCTCATCAATTCGACGTGACCAATAACCTGAAAGCCCATGTTTGAGTGGTTCGGGCTTGCCAATCCCTGCATAAGGTTCACGCTGAATATCTTTAATCAGCAGGTTGACACGCTTGAGGATTTTTTTATCTGTGGCTTGCCAGTACAAGTAATCTTCCCAAGCGTGATTTGAAAAGGTGAGTGTCATTCGATCAGGTCTCGCATTGCTCCTCGTCCTGCTTCAAGTTCAGCGATGGATGCGAGTAGGCGAGTTGCATTGGCTGGTGCACGCAGTAAATAGGTCGTTTCTTGCATGGCGGCATAGTCTTCAAGCGACATCATGACGACAGGTGGTTGATTCTTGCGCGTGATAATCATCGGTGCATGATCGTTGCAGACTTTTTGCATGGTGCTGGCGAGATTGGCGCGAGCAGTGGTGTAGCTGATGGCATCCATAAGGGCATCCTCATCTGTGCATGTACAGAATAGTGTACAGTATGGCAGGGTGGTGCGGTGTGCTTTTAATTGATCAAAGTGATAACTGGTTGGTATGCTGTTGTAGCGTTTAGATCGCTCTATCACTCGGCCAGTTAGTGACAGAGAGTATGCATATGGTTACAGGGACAACAAGACCAGATGCCAAGATATGGAGAGCCGCTCAGCAGTTTTTTGAGGCAGGTGAAATCCTTTGGGCTCATGAGAATAGAGATAAGTGTATTTATCCGTTAATAATGAATTATGCGTTTAGTTGTGAGCTGAGCCTAAAAGCAACTGAGTCTTTGGTAAAGTATTCAAGTGTACAGTATGGCATCGTTTTGAATCCGATCAGCTCGGAATCTTGTGTAACAGGCCATCATCTATACTCAATTTTTCAAAAGCTTAAGCAAGAGACTAGAGATGAAATAGAAGCAGAGTTTCTGCGCCTTGCTGAGGTTGACTTAATACCTTTGCTAAGAAAATTTTCTACATATTTTGTAGATGTGCGATATTCGTTTGAAAAAACTGGTGGTTCATATGCGATTTCTGACCTCCGTATACTTGCGCATGGACTGCTTGAAGCGGTCAGGGTTTGGGGTGGAAATCAAGGGAGATAGCTTATGAAGCTACAGCAAGGTGCGCACGGCGCACCCTACCCATTAGTTTTTAATGCGACTTTTTCACCCGATTACTAATCAACGTCCCCATACCTTCATCGGTAAAGATCTCTAGCAGGGTCGAGTGCGGTACACGCCCGTCGATGATATGCGCCGTATGTACACCGCCTTTGACCGCATCCAACGCACAGGAAATCTTAGGAATCATCCCGCCATAGATCACACCTGTTTCGATCAAGCGATCAACTTCTTGAGTGGTGAGACCCGTCAGGATTTTTTTATCGGCATCCATTACACCTGCAATATTAGTCAACAAAATCAGCTTTTCGGCCTTGAGGGCTTCGGCGACTTTACCTGCGACCAAATCGGCATTGATGTTGTAAGTATTGCCTTCCTCATCCACACCAAGTGGCGCAATGACGGGGATGAAGTCGCTCCTAAAAAACAAATCTAGCACGTCAGTTTTGACACTGACCACTTCACCGACCAAGCCTAGATCAACTTGATACATTTGGCCTTCGGCATCGGTTTTGTCCAGCATTAGCTTGCGGGCGCGAATCAGATTGCCGTCTTTGCCAGTCAATCCGACCGCGCGGCCACCGTGCTGGTTGATCAGATTGACGATAGAGCCGTTGACGCTCGCGCCGAGTACCATCTCGACCACTTCCATAGTCGCGCCATCCGTCACCCGCATCCCATCGATACGATCAGATTCACGGCCAAGCTGCTTGAGCAGGCTATCGACCTGAGGACCTCCACCATGTACCACGACAGGGTTAATTCCGACGGTTTTGAGCAGGACGATGTCACGGGCAAATGAGCGCTCAAGCTCAGGATCGGTCATCGCATTGCCACCGTATTTCACCACGATGGTTTTGCCTGTAAAGCGTTGAATATACGGTAAGCCTTCCGTCAGGACTTTAGCGATATTCAAGGCGGACTCTTTGTTTAAGGCCATGCGACACTCCGTGAGTGAGTTAAAGCAAATCAGTCAATCAAATGCTTGGCGAGGGTAGGATGATGTTGGGACACCAGATCCTGAAACAGTTGTCGAATCCGTGCCAAGGCTTCAGGGGTTTCTCCATCAAAGCGTGCCGTGAGGTAGGGGCCTGTGTTGGATGGGCGAATAATGCCAAACCCATCTTTAAAATCAAGCCGAATTCCGTCAAGCAAGGTCAATTGTCCTTCGGGCAGTTGTTCCGCACTCATTTGCAGGTCAGCCATCAGTTGGCGTGCGTCCGCACCATCAAGCGGGACATAGATGTCATGCGTCCCCACGCGTGGCGGTAGAGATTTGAGCATTTCGGAGAGGCTCTGGCCTTGTTGATCGAGCCATTCGAGTAGACGTAAAGCGGCATATAGACCGTCATCGTTGTTGTTGCTACGCCCATCATTAAAGAAATAATGTCCTGAAAACTCAGCACCGAACGCCGCATCATACTGATCTGATTGCAGGGCTTGGCGGATAAAGGTGTTACCACTGCGTACCATGACAGGTCGGCCACCACCTTCAGTAATCACGGTGTTGAGCAGTCGACTGCATTTGACATCGAACACAATGTCCGCGCCAGGGTTGGCGGTCAGTACCATTTGGGCATACAACGCAATCAGTTGATCAGGTGAGACCATTTGGCCTTGGCGATCCACCACCACCAGCCGATCACCATCGCCATCGAAAGCAAAGCCGAGATCGGCGTTACTGATGATCACATCATTGCAGAGGTCATCAAGCTGTCCCATTTTTGAGGGATCAGGATCGCCATTTGGGAATTGGCCATTCGGCACAAGGTTGATCCCGCTGACCTGACAGCCTGCGGCACGGAGGACTTTTTCGGCGATTTCGCCCATCATGCCATTCATGCCATCCAATGCGATGTCGAAGGATTGCCCCAAGATCACATCACTTTGGAGGTTGTCGATATATTCATCGGTGTAACTGTATTGACGTACTTGCCCAACACCTTCGACGAATTTTTTTTGTTCGACGCGTTCGGCCAATGCTTGGATGTCTTCGGGTTTAGGCGGTGCGTTTTCAATGACCCATTTCACGCCATTTTGATCCCCTGCGCAGTGACTGGCGGTGATCATGATGCCATTGCCATCGTGTTGTTTGGCCGCAAAATGCATGATAGGCGTAGGCACTTGGCCTATATCAATTACAGTCAGGCCTGATTTTACCAAGGCATTGCGTACCAATTCAGCATAGCGTGGGCTGGTCAGGCGAGCATCATAGCCCACTACCACTTGATGCTGTAATCGGTCACGCAATACGCTGCCCAAGCCTTGCCCAACTCGCTCAATCAGGCTTTCATTCAGTTCGTTGATTGTGCCGCGTACATCGTAGGCACGGAACAGATGATAGGGGAATTGAGCCGCAGGGGCGATGGTCAATTCAAGGTCACTCAAGGTGAGATCATCGAGTTCAAATTCGAGACTGTTACTTGGATTGGCTGAGGCAGGCGGCGGGGCAATATCATCCTCAAGCTGTGATGATTCATCCTCATGTGCGGCAACGACGGGTTCAGGTTCGGTGGGTTTGGTCAGGCTTACCGTTGGCTCAGCTTCAGCGGGTGGCATGCTTGGCTCAGTTGGAGGTGCGGCTGCTGCAATACTGTTGGGTGTCGGGGAGGCGGAGATGGGCACAACTGCGGGTAGAGCTTGTTGTACGGCAGGTTGTTGACGACTCAATAGCCAAGGTACTAAGGCCAATACACCACCCAGTAGACTGATCAGCGCTGCCCACAGTGGAAGCATGCTGGAGGTGTCCGTACTACCGACTTGGAGTTCCCATTGTGGCAAGCTCAAAGCAATGGCTTTGAGCTGACCATCATTGCCATTGCTGTTAATACGTAGGGTATCGACAGGGCTACCGCTGACTTTTTGTAAGAGACGCAGTTGATAGCCGTTCGGAGTGATCTGCTGTAGGTCTTTGGCCAATGGTTCAAATGGCCACTGCGCGACCAAATATCCCCCGATAGGCATGCTGGTGGCGACATCAACCATCGGCTTTGCCCCACTCAGATCAAACTCTGGTGCGGTTGGTGCTTGGCGCGTGCGATTCAACAGGTCTTGCAGTGCAAAACTGAGTGACGGCGGAACACTGCCCTCGGCAGGGATGACCGCTTTGAGTGTGGCGGGACTTTGTAAGTCAGGTTGTTGTGCCAGCAGTTGGGTCTGTGCCAGCCAGTTGGCGGCGTGGCGTTCCACCAATGTGGCAGCCTGTTGTCCAAGCTGGGTGACCTGCAGTTGTTGTTGTTTTACAGCTTGTTGTGATAGCCAAAAATAACTACCCGCACTGGCGGCAATGACCAAAATCATATGTAAGGCAAGGTTGGTGATTTTGCCAGAAGTGCGCGCCGCGTGACGTTTCATTTTAGCGTTATCCTGCACGAGAGGTATCCCTACGGTTGTTGAGTGAAGGGCGCGTTTCCTATGCACCCATGATAAATCGATTCATGCTAAACAAGTGGTTGTGGCATGCCGCAACGCTGCATGCTATGCGGTGATGCCGACGTGGTTATTGCCGCCCTGTGTGGCCAAAGCCACCTGCACCACGCTCGCTCTGGTCGAAGGCATCGACCAGCTCAAATTCAGCTTGAATCACGGGAACAAGCACGTATTGTGCCATACGTTCGCCAGGCTCAAGCGTAAATGCTTGTTGGCCACGATTCCAGACAGATACCATTAACTCACCTTGATAATCAGAGTCAATCAGGCCGACCAAATTGCCCAAGACGATACCATGTTTATGCCCCAAGCCTGAGCGAGGCAAAATCAGTCCTGCATAGCGCGGGTCTGCAATATAAACCGCCATGCCTGTTTTGACCAAAATACTATCATTGGGTTGCAAAACAATGGCCTCATCCAGACAGGCACGCAGGTCGATCCCTGCTGAACCAGTGGTGGCATAGCTGGGCAGTGGCCATATCGTACCGATGCGTGGATCAAGCACTTTGAGTTGAAGCTTCAAGGTCTAATCTGCCTATACCAAAACAAAGCCGCTATTCTAGAGTTTTTTGCTTATAGAAGCACGGCTTTGCGGTGTAAGATCGGTTAAGTCACTGCCTCTTCGCATTTAAGACACCCGCCAAATTTCAGCCATTTCGATGATTGCTCTGGACACATCGACCAGCTTTTTGCCTTGATCCATGGCCATTTGGCGCAACAAACGGTGTGCCTCATCTTCGGTCAGTTTGCGATGCTTGATCAGCAGTGCCTTGGCTTTTTGTTGGAGCTTACGCTCTTCGAGGGCGGTACGCGCGGCTTCGAGTTCATCATGCATATGTTGTAGCCGTTGCGCTTGATGTTGTACTAGCTCGAATACGGAACGCCCCAATCGTGGACTGAGTCCTTCGGGATGGTATTGATCTAGTGAGGCGGGCTTGAGCGAGGCACTATCATGCCCCGTTAAAAACACCACAAACCCTTCGGCAGCATCTTCCCCCAGTGTTTGTATCAAATCCTGCTGCTGATTCAGTGAAGCATTGGCATCATGGACTTTTTGTTCACACAGTTGTTGTAGGTAAACCTCCAGTGCCGTTTCGACCGATTTGAGGTCATCAATGCGTTGAGTCAACAGGTCGAACCAGTGATCACTTTGTTCAGCTCGATGCGGGGGTGTCCCCGTAAAAGCAATCCGACGGAGCCGTTCGATATCAATCAAATAAGGCCGACTGGCATACTGCTGCCATAAGGCCAGCGCCGCAGGATTGGCAAATTCGGTAAACAACTCAAAACAACGCTCTTGCGCATCAATCAGATGTTGCATCCGCTGAATATCTGCCGCAGTAAATGTCCCCACCGCAAAGCCAGCTGCACCTACTGCACGTTCTTGTCCTGCCAGTTCTTTGCCATGCATCAGGTTAAACATCGCCACCAGCACACGGGCAATGGTCGGATCAACTGCGGCATCGGCAGTTTCGAACACAATGGTCAGTAGGCCACTGATCAACTCGCTATACACACGAATCGCCAAGTCAGGTCGGATGTTTAAGGCATGGATTTGATGACGCACGCCATCGAGCCCTGCCAAGCCATGCACCACATACGCAATACGGTTAAGTAGACGGCTATTGCCTGCATGTGAGCTGATTTCGGCGTGAATCGTACTGAGCGTTTGGTGAAAAGCCTGAAGATGTTGATTGGTCTGGCCAATCAATTGTTGGAGGGATTGTTCAAACTGAGAGCCTTTTGAGCCAAGATAAATATTGGATGCACCTCGTTCTTTTTGTAAGGCATGGATCAGATCACTGATCATGACCACCAACTGTCCCATGTGTAACAGATAGTTGAGGCTTTGAATTTCAGCTTGTTTTGAGGCAATCAGGTAGTCAGTCGCACTCAAGGGGGTGTTTTTTTCAGTTGTCATGCTGTTCTTCCAATGCGCCATGAGTCATTGGTCGTATTGTAGAGGGTCTGTATCAGAGCGTCAGGTGTTTTTGTCATCGTGAGGGACAGATGAGGTATCCATCACGGCTATAAGCGCCACACCGTAAACCCTGCATCTTGTAGTGCTTTTCGGTCGAACATGCCTTTGACATCCAAAAATGGCGCATGTGCGATACAACGCTGTTGTAAATCCTGCGCGCTGAGGGTTTGGAACTGATCATGGCTAACTGCTGCAACCACTGCATCATAGGTGGCCACGTCATCCAATTGGCTGAGTTGTAGGGCATATTCATGTTGCGCTTCGGCCGCATCGGCAATGGGGTCGACCACATGCACCTGTGCGCCATAACGTTGTAGTTCTTGAATGATATCAATCACGCGCGTGTTGCGAGTATCGGCACAGTTTTCTTTGAAGGTTAGCCCTAGTACTAAAATATTCGCCTTGCCGACCGCTGTGCCATTTTGACAAAGCATCCGAATACACTCTTGAGCGATATGAAACCCCATCGCATCATTAATGTGTCGCGCTGCCATGATCAGGTCAGCGTGATAGCCCAACTGTTCAGCACGGAAGGTCAAATAATACGGATCGACGCCGATGCAATGCCCACCGACCAACCCTGGATAAAACTTAAGAAAATTCCACTTCGTGCCTGCCGCAG
>JAYXXU010000167.1:0-9645 GCA_036019135.1 Pseudomonadota bacterium
ATTGCACCTGAACATTTAGAGCTGTGTATGGATCAGCCCGAGCAGATGCTAGATGGCATTCGACATGCAGGGGCGATTTTTATGGGTCGCTATAGTCCTGAAGCGATTGGCGACTATTGCGCAGGGCCGAACCACGTCTTGCCAACTTCTGGCACGGCGCGATTTTCCTCACCGCTCGGTGTGTATGATTTTCAAAAACGCAGCAGCATGATTTATTGTTCGCCTGAAGGCAGTCAGTCACTGGCGCGGGCGGCGGATATTTTGGCACAGCAAGAAGATCTGGATGCGCATGCCCGTTCCGCGCGTTATCGCGTCGATGGAGCAGCACAATGAGTTCATCATCTCTGACACCGCCAGTCACGCAGCCAGCAGCAAAAGATCCACAACGTCTATGGAGTCCGCTGGTACGCGACCTCGTGCCGTATGTTGCTGGCGAACAACCCCAAATCGACAATCTGACCAAGCTCAATACCAATGAATCGCCGTTTCCACCGTCGCCAAAAGTCCGTGAAGCAATCATGGCCGCACTCGGTAGTGATGGCGATTGCTTACGCTTATATCCTGATCCTGATGCCACGGCATTGAAGCAAGCGATTGCCAAACAGCAAGGTTTGCGTGTGGATCAAGTGTTTGTCGGTAATGGCTCGGATGAAGTGCTGGCGCATATCTTTAAAGCATTTTTTTGCCAAGATCTGCCGCTGTTATATCCCGAAATTAGCTACAGTTTTTATCCCGTGTATAGTCAGTTTTTTCAGCTTGATACTGTGCCTGTGCCGTTGGCTGAAGATTTTTCGATAGATATCAATGCCTATCAGCAACCGAATGGTGGGATCATCCTGACCAATCCAAATGCCCCGACAGGCATATTGTTGAGCTTGGCGGAGATTGAGCAGGTGTTACAGCAGCACCCTGATTCGGTGGTGGTGATCGATGAGGCATATATTGATTTTGGAGGTCAGTCAGCAGTCAGTTTGATTAATCAATACGACAATCTGGTGGTGTGCCAAACCACCTCAAAATCGCGTGCTTTGGCTGGTCTACGGGTCGGTATGGCCTTTGCACAGCCGCACTTAATCGCTGCGTTGTTACGGGTCAAAGACAGCTTTAACTCCTATCCACTGGATCGGATGGCGATAGCAGGCGCGATAGCCTCGTTTGAAGATCAAGCCTACTTTGAGCAGACCTGTCAGCAGGTGGTGGCCAATCGTGAGGTGCTGGTGGCGCAGCTTGAGCAGTTGGGCTTTGTAGTGTTGCCATCGGGGGCAAATTTTGTGTTTGCCCATCATCCAGCGCATGCGGGTCTAGACTTGGCGGCGGGTTTGCGTGACGCAGGGATTATTGTGCGGCACTTTAATAAGCCAAAAATTCATCCATTCCTGCGGATTACCATTGGCACGACCGAGCAGAATCAACGCTTGGTAGATCGGCTTGAGGTGATGCTGTCTTAGGGTATTTTGCCAGCAACCCGAAGGGACACGTCGCTTTTTGGCTGCTACTGCGTTGTAGATCGTTTGCTTAGAATGACTAAGCGGCACGCTCTACGCCTTGTATGATCTCAAAAACCGACAGTGTCGCGGCCGTGACTCAAACGTCAACAGACCCTAGCCTTGTGTTGCAGCAATCTGATCAACACAGGCCAAAATCGCCCCGATTTTATCCAAGCATTCTTGATATTCTTGGTCAGGATCGGAGGCGATAGTGATGCCGCCACCAGCCCATGCAGTCAGTTGCTCACCGATCCGCTCTAGGGTGCGAATCAAGATATTAAACCGTCCTGTGCCATCCATATTCAAATACCCCATACTGCCGCAATACGCGCCGCGCCGACCTGCTTCGAGTTCGGCGATGATCTGCATGGCTCGAATCTTCGGTGCGCCCGTAATCGATCCACCAGGTAGCGCATCCAATAACAGATCCAATGGGGACTGATCGGCTGCCAAAGTTGCGTGAATCTCACTGACCAAATGATGTACTTGCGCAAAACTTTCAACCTCAAAAAGTTGTGGCACGTGTACCGAGCCAATTTGTGCATATTTGGCCAAATCATTGCGCAATAGATCGACGATCATCAGGTTTTCGGCTTGATCTTTTTCGGAGGTGACCAGTGCCTGTTTGGACTGCTCGTCTTGGATTGGATCACTGTATCGTGGTTGTGTGCCCTTGATGGGACGAGTGATCACCTGACGATGTGCTGCGAACTCAACAAATAGCTCGGGTGAGCAACTCAAAATTTCCTGCGCAGCATTCAAGCGCAAATAACCTGCATAGGGTGCTTGGGTCAGGTGTTGTAACGGATCAAGTGCCGCCAGCAGCGAGCCTGCAACTCGACATTCAAACGGCTGGGTGAGATTGACTTGGTAGCAATCGCCAGCACGGAGATACTGTTGTACTTGCATAAATGCCGCTTGATAGTCGGCGCGTGTCCAGCGTGGATCAAATGGTCGATCAGATTGTAGCGTGTATGTGGGACTCGGCTGGTTCAGTGCATGAGCGATACGTTGGTACAGTGGGGCAAGGCTGGGGCAGTCGTTGCCATACAATTGCCAGCCCTGCGCCTCTAGTCTAAAAAAAATATCGTAATAACCCAACGAAGCGGTGATAGGGTCAATCGACGTGGCGTTAGGGCTAAAAACAGGCGTGGTTTGTAGGTGGTGTTCGGCTGCCCAGTCGTAGCCAATGAAGCCCATCAAACCACCATGAAAACCTTGACATTTTATAGATTGCCATCTGTTGGACTGTTCGACTTGCCACAGGTGTTTGGCCGTTTGTGCAAAATCCATAGAGCTGGGTTGAGCTGGACTGAGTTGACCTGTTGCTTGGCGCTGCTGGTGGTATACACCGCTGGTACGACACTGAACCAACTGGCGTGGACACAATCCAATCACTGGGTTTTGTTGATCATTTAGCCAGATAACACCATCAAAAATAGCGAGTTTTGATAGGATTTGTGTGGGGTTGGTGAGCGGGGAGATCAGTGGTTGTTGAGAGAGGATGATTGGCGGCATACAACGATTCCACGGGCAACGGGCACAGGTTTGTAAGCGTAGATTAAGGATCAGTGAAGCATCATGAAGCCAAAGTCGATAGATGCTCCATTGGCTGTCTGATCAGTTCCGTTTATCGGACGCTTCACAAAAAACCTAAAAAACACTTGCACTCTGACAACGTGCATTGTACTTTTCTAAGCACTGGACACGCTACAACAATCAATGTGCACGGATGCGGTATCACGGACGAAGACGTTGTCAATGAAATCACGTCGGGCATTGAGATGGTGTAGCAGCAGAACAAAACTGACTCTCAGGAGAGTAACATGAAGCTGTTCCCACAACTCGCACTTGTTTCAGCTATCGCAATCAGCGGCAACGCTATGGCGATGCAAGCCCTTGACGACGAGGCGCTGAGCGCCGCTACAGGTCAAGACGGTATCACCATTCAAATCACTCCTCCAGGTACTGGTATCACCATTGACAGCATCGTTGTGCATGACTCTGATGGTGATGCAGTTAACGCAGGAGGTGATGCTGGTGCAATCGTATTGGGTGACAACCTAAACGGTAACGCGGGCAACCAGTTCTCTATCGATACTGCTGGTGATGCAATCGAAGTTGTGATCGATGCAGATGGTAACGGTGGCGCACCTGTGCTGAACGTTGCAATCAATCTACCTGCTGCCTTGACTATCACCACAGGTGATATCTCTGTCGCAGCATCGACTGGTGTTGGTAACGCAGTGACTGCGGGTGTTGTCGTCATTGATAGCTTTGATATTGCATTGGGTGGCGCATCTCTGAACGTACAGTTGGGTAATGAAGCCCAAGGTGCAATGATCGTTGCTTCAGGTTCGATTGCTGGTGGTTTGACCATCACTGATTTTAGCCTGAATGATACTGATGACCAAGGTGGTACAGGTATCAGCGGTGGTGGTATTCACTTAGGTTCTATCAACGTGCGTGATGCTGGTGGTGCTAACCTGACTCTGGGCGCAACCATTGATGCAAGCGCTGCTGGTCTAGTGATCACTGCAAATAGTGGTGTTGACTCTGACATCACATTGACCAACGTTCGTCTCGGCTTGGATACCAATGCTGCAATCGGCGATGTTGAACTGTTGGGCATGAGCACCAACGGTACACAAATCACCATCAGCGGTCACTAAGATCTCTGATCTGGTGGGTTAAGCGCCGTAACGCTATGGTGGCTTAAAACACCCGTTCGGTTACGGCAGCTTCGGCTGCCGTAGTCATATCTGGAATGATGTGACTCACAAAACAACAACAAAACGCCAGATGTTGGCTACTCCACTCGGGCTAACTCACAAAGGAGCGTGCTGGATGAATGTGCGTCAGATGCTGGGTCATGCTGCATTGCTGGCTGTTCTTGCTGTTCCCGTTGCCTCTGTACAGGCGATGGAAGTGCTAGATGATGAACAAATGGCACAAGCAACAGGGCAAGATGGCGTGAGTATCAGTCTTGAGTTACCAGAGGTTGGTGGCCGTGGACAACTAGATATAGCCGCAATTGCCTATAAAAATAACGATGGAATCGCAGTGGGTATACCCAGCGTGCCATCGAACAGCCCAGCACATTTATATCTGCAATCTTTTCCTTCTAATCAAAATAGCGGCAATGCTGGTTTCTCATTTAATTCATTGAATCCAGTCTCAGTACATATTGATGCAGATGGCGATGGTGGTGAGCCAGTCTTGAATATCGCAATTCAAGCAGCACCTGACTTGACCAATATTCGTTGGGGGGTACAGCGGATTGGTTTAGCACCCTCAACCGCTGGTAGTCGATTTGATATTAATGGTACAAACAACGTGGATATCGTCCGCTTTAGCCAAGGCTCAGATCTGACCCAAGGGGGCATCGAATTTGATTTTGTTTCACCATTTTCGATCAATGTACAGCTAGGGTATGAGCCACAGGGGCATATGGTTGTGTTTAATAGCCTGAATCTGAATTATGTTGATTTGGGTACAGTGCGTTTACAAAGTGAAGGTGCATCGCTGGATGACCATCTGGCATTGGACGTACGGCTGACTAACCTGAACCTATCAGGCATGTATTTAGATCTGGATACGGATGGCATGAAGATTGGTTATGATGGTGTCTTGCCAGCCTTTAATCTGTATCTGGATAATATTGGTGTGGCGACTGCCAGCGCGAATCCTGCCGCATTTTCGTCATCAGCATTCGATGGTCTCAATAATGGTGCGATGGGTAATGTCGGCGTTGAAGGGTTGAGTTTTACCAACTTGCGGGTCAATATCTCAGGGATGTGATGATGCGGCATGTGATTGTCTGACCAGATAATTTGTGCTTGATGCTGACATATCCCGCAAATGCTGACAAAAAATGCGTGTATTTCGTGCTTAAACACGCTATCTTGGCAGGAACATGGACGCAGATCGTCGCCATTGTCTAACGTTGAGCAGTGATCACCCTGTAGGCGTTGAATGGATTGATCTGATTTTTGAGGACAGTGCGATGTGGTTCGTCGCCCAAAACTAGAACAAGCCCTATGCTCGTCGTCACGCTTGGATCAGCACTGATCTACTACTTCTCAACGCAAAGCCTAGAGGTTGCCAGTCAGCCCGGTGGAACAGTGTTCTACTCTGAGGTCACTGATTCGCGACATAATAGCTTTACGCGTTATCACCAACCTCCCGTACAAGTGAAACCCTTAGTCGAAGGGCGGTTTCGCGGTATTGTCCGTCAGCAGTACGACTATAGTTGTGGCTCTGCGGCACTGACGACTTTGCTCAATGGTTATCTGGGGACGACCCTTGGCGAGCGTGAAATCCTAGATGGCATGCTGCGCTATGGTGAGTATGATCGCATCATTGAGCGTCGCAGTTTTTCATTGCTCGATATGAAGCGTTATGTCACCGCACTCGGTTATGACAGTGGTGGTTTTCGGGGGGAGTTTGAAGACCTGATAGGTCTAGATAAGCCTGCTGTTGTCCCGATTGCTTATGCAGGATTCAAGCATTTTGTGGTGTATAAGGGCTATCGAGACGGACGAGTCTTTGTGGCGGATCCTGCGTTAGGGCATTTGAGTTTTTCTGCATCGCAGTTTCAGCAGATCTGGGATAACAATACGTTATTCGTGATTATGCCAACGGCCACGACACCAATTAATGATCGTTTAACCACGCTAGAAGATCATCACATGCGCTTCGTTGAGGATCATCAGATCAATCAGTTTGCACTGGTCGATATGATTGAATTTCCGACGCGTCGGTTCGAGCAGTTGGCTGATCGTGCGGGGACGATGCAGCGTGTCAGGGATGCAGATCCAAACTCTGATACACACGATCAGTTGATTGATACCTCGCTGCGTTTGTATTACTCACGCAAGTGATTTTTTAAGAATTTGTCTCAAGGTAGATGACCATCATGCAGAATCAATGGAAAACCCGTACTGCTCTCGCGCTTAGCGTTGGTTTTATTTTGGCCAATATGCCTGCCCAAGCTGCTGAGTCGGATGATCCAGCGACTGCCGTCGCTGCTGTATTAGAAGCCCCAACGCCGAGTTCTGTACTCAACGAAGATGGGGTGAGTGAAAATAATCCAACAGCGTTTACCGCCTCAGACTCGCCAACGCAAGCGGATGTAGCAGCAGACACCGCGTCAGAAGATACTACGGCAGTAGAGCAAGATGAGCCTGCTGCTGCAACATCAGAAGCGGCAGCAACAGAAGATACGCCAACACCGAGCATGGTTGTTCCTCCCGAAAGCGCAGCAAGCGAAGCCCTTAAACAAAAAGAAGGCGATGCTACCGCTTCTGAAAATCTTGAAGAGGTCTTTACGGCTTCGGAGCGTAACTATTCACTGTCTAAAAAAGGCTCTTATTCGCTGTTATATGATTTGAGCTATAGCTACTATCGCGACTCACGTTTGGATTTGGCGCTGGATGATGGCAGCTCTGTGTTGACGCGTTTGCGGATTGAAGAAGACGCGCAACATACGGTGAGTAATACGTTTTCGGGGCAGTATGGTCTGTTGAATAACCTGACATTGACAGCGACCCTACCGTTGATTGCCAAGTCAGATTTGCTTAAAGATACCACGACAGTGGGTTTGGGAGATTTGAGCTTTGGTGCACGTTGGGAGCCTTTCCCGATTGAACGTGGCAAATTGCCACTGATTTTTAATGGAAGTTTGTCCACCAAAACGGGTGATAGTCCATACGAAATCAATCCTAACCGTGACTTATCGACGGGTAAAGGCTATTACTCAATTGGGGGCGGTGTTAGCACGCGTAAGTTTATTGATCCAATCGTTTTGTTTGGTTCGGCATCAGCCAGTTATGGCCTAAAAGAAAGCGGCCTCAATCAACGGCGTGGCTCACGCATTCTGGATACCTTTGAGCCTGGATTATCTGGTGGTGTTGCGTTGGGCTTTGCGTATTCACTGAACTATGATGTGTCACTGACGATGTCCTATCAACAGAGTTTTGCGACAGGCAGTGAGTTTAAATTTACCTCTGGTGAAACGTCCTCGCCTGCCGATCAAACCAGTGCTTCGCTCGCCGTATCTTTAGGGGTGCGGGTTTCGCCCAAAACCATTGTGAATGGTTCTGTTGGCTTTGGTCTGACCGAAGATGCGCCTGATGTGACATTAGGATTGTCATTCCCATTGGATTTCCTTGGCATTGGCCGTCAAGTTCGATAAGGGCGGATCAATATGATGTTTCAGCAGCTTCATCGCTTGACCCTCGCAATCTTGTGTGTGGGGTTAACGACGACCAGCCATGCACAACTGGGTCAGAACTTATCAATTGATATTCGTGCATTGTCGATGGGCAACGCGGTTACTGCTGATCCACCAGGGATTAGTGCAATTCACTTTAACCCAGCGGGTCTGAATAAAGTACAAGGCTTAGAAACTGATGTACAAGGGCTACTGGTTGATTTTGATATTCGCCGTGAGTTTAGTGCTCCGCCTGGCTTTAATGTCTTTGGGTATTCAGATGATCCTGTGGTGTGTAATGATCCGCTGGATAATGGTGATAAGCTGTGTAACGAATTCAAAGACTATGCTGTCAGTAAGGTACGCGCACCAAGTCTATATGTGCCTGTACTCAAAAAATTTATTGATTGGCCTGAAGGGTTGCCGTTGGCCGCGCCATTGGCAGGGGTTGCCTACCGTCCACCAGGTTCAAAGTTCACCTATGCCACGTCTATCTATGCGCCGTTGGTTGCAGGTTTTCACCAAGAAGAGGGTGATCCGGGTAACTTTATGGGGCAGCAGGTTGCGCTCGAGCGGATTACTTATTTATCTCCATCATTTTCATATGAGATTACTGATAATTTAGCAGTAGGTGCATCGGTTGGGATGTCATATCAAGCTGTGGCATTGAATACGGATCTGCGTTTTCCGAATGAGTTGATTGGTGTCTTACGCCTGATTGATGAGGATGTGTGTGCGCCATTCAAGCAGGACTCTAACTTTGTCACGGATTTGCTGTTATTTGGAATTTGTAATGCGCAAGAGTCAGTTGGCCCCTTTAAAGGAATTGCCAATCTAGATGTGGCGCTTGAGCAATCACTCTCGCCATCCTATAACCTTGGCATATTGTGGGAGCCAAATAACGATTTTGCTTTTGGGATGGTGTATCAAAGCGCCAGTAAAATGAAGCTCAAAGGCAACTATCGAATTGAAAACGGGCGCGGTGCGCAAGAGTTGATTCGTGCCCTGAACTCGTCGGTCACAGGGCAAATTCTGGTGGCGCTTTTGGGATTCCCAGCGTTCGTCCCACCTGTGGAGCGAGGTAAGATTTCGCTTGATTTGGAGTATCCAGCACACTTTCAAGCAGGCATAAAATATAAGGTTTTTCCAGATTTGCAGTTTAACTTTGATATTGGTTGGACTGATTATGCTGCGTGGCGTGATTTTGATTTTCGTTTTGATCGCGAGATTGCAGCCTTACGAATCGCCAAGCTATTGGCGCCAGGGGTAACCAATGATGGCTTGCCGCTGCCGCTACGCTTCCAAAGCCCTTGGAGTTGGGGGCTGGGTATGGAATATAGCATGACGGATCGCCTCAAGTTCCGACTAGGCTATGAGCCTCGTAAATCTGCGATCCCAGACAATCGTCGCAATACGCTTGTGCCCATTAATAATGCACAAATGTTTGGAGCAGGGATTGGCTATCGATTTGATCCAGATTCGGAAATTGATTTGACCGCGATGCACTTGCGTAGCCGAGACACCATTCCTGCCAATACCAGTGGTCTAGCCAACCAAACAGGCGTGAATAACCTGCTCTTGAATCCATATGCTGGATTGGATATTAAAACCAGCACGAAGGTGACGATTTTGGGTATTGCCTATCGTACCCGTTGGTAGGTTAGGAGTTGATGTTGAAAAGATATGGCGCGGCGCGGTACACAGGCAAAAGGCAGCCCATGATGCAGGTGAGCTTGGCGGTGAGTATGCTGGCCTGTGGATCTTTGTTATTAGGTGGCATTGCGCACGCAGCATCAGATGGCAAGACATTTTATACCATCATGGGGCCAGATGGTATGATGCAAATCGTGGAGATGCCAGCCCCAACCCGTCGTGCAGCAAAATCAGTTGGCAGCATGCCCACCCAACAACAAGATACTGCACCAACTGCACCAACTGCACCAA
>JAYXXU010000168.1:0-2594 GCA_036019135.1 Pseudomonadota bacterium
ACCACTACTGCCCCAAGGTGCAGCCAAATCCGTACGATAAAACGGCGGAATATAGGTCGCATTGCCAATGCCATCTGGTGTAGGATCAAACGAGGTTTTGGGGTAATGGCGCATGCCTTTGGCATCCATTCCTGTCAAATAAGCACGCGCGGCAGCGGTTTGCTGTGCAATGCTATCGGTACTTTTAATCCCCGCAAAATCACCACGTCCCAGCGTTGCACCATCTAAGCCATCATAAGCCAACTGCAAAAAGGGCAAATAGGCCAATGGGTTATCCGCAGCTGCAAAAATCGCCCCCACATCTAAGCCTTCAGCGACAATCCCATCCACTTGCTTACCAACCGAGCCAGCCCCCGCAAATCCAGCAGGAACTACCGAGTTGTCAGTGGCCGCATGACACAGTGCGCAGGACACGCCAACTTTGTCACCGCGCGCCAAATCAAGTCCATCTCCTGCCTTGAATGCAGGATCACTGCCGAGAGGTTTACGTTTGCCTTGGGCATCAAACGGGACAACCCCAATCACAGCGCCTTCATTGATTAACGCAAGTGTCACCGCAGGATTGGCCAACACTGTATCTGTCGCGGGTGTGCCTGATTGGATTTTTGCCAATGCATCCACCAAAGCACCCGCTGTGGCAGGAGATAAAGCCTCTACATTGACATTCAAACCAAGTGACAGTGCGTCTAGCGGCGTTACGCCCGCTTTGGCAATCCCTTGAGGTAGACGCATGGCATCTGTCCAGAATTTTTCATTACCGAAAGTCTCATGATTAAACACCTGTTGACCCAGCATTTTTGGGGCAACCACAGGCGGTGGATTCGTCGCATTTGAGGAGTTAGACGAACCAAAACAGGCGGCTAATAGGCTAGCAGCCAAGGCACTAATGGAGACTTGTAATACAGTACGTTGGACACGCGGGCGGCGAATCAAATCAGGGTCGGGGGTGAAGCGCTGTCTGAACATGTTGTTCTCCGTTTTTCAGGGGGTAACACATGCAGTCTGTTCAGTTGAGCACTGCTCACACTGCATGTGTTCTTGGGCTTCTGAGTCATGCAATCTTGCGTGCGCCAACACCACAACCTCGTGCGGTATGGCTCACTCTAACCTGTACGAAGGACTGACCTGATTGGATTCAAAAACAGCGCATACCCCCACTAAAAATTACAACACACTGACGAGGTGGATCATCAGATCCTATATACCGAAGGATCAAAATCGGTTTGTGATTGCTTTACAAGTACGACTTGTAAAGCAATGGGTTTGCCCACACCCTAAGAGCTATCTTCTAGGGACTGTGGTTGATGCTGCCAGTATCGACTATCAACCAACCCTACATCCTTTGATTCTGAGGTGATTCAACCATGAGCGCTGCACTGACCTTGCCTACCGCCACCCTACCACTGCCTGACTTTGCCCAATTGGATACCACCCAGCTTCAGCACAGTGTCACGACAGCACTTCAGCAGGCCAGTCAGATCTTGGCAAAAGCCGAAACCACCAGCCGCGCCGATGCACCCCAGTTGCTTGAGGCACTCGATCTGGCTGAAAATCAATTGCAGCAAGCATGGGGCGTGTTATCGAACCTGAATGCGACCTGTAATACCCCAGAATTACGTGAGCTCTACAACCAATTACTCCCTGAGTTGTCACGCTACTACACCGAACAAGGCCAAAATCAACATCTGTACCAGCATTACCTTAGCCTACATGATGCCGATGATTTTGCGCATCGAACTACGGCGGAACAAGCTGCGATTCGTTTGGCACTTCGGGATTTTCGGCTATCAGGTGTCGCGCTTGAAGGCGAGGCCAAGCAGCAATTTGCCCAAATCAGTGAGCGGCTTTCTCAGCTGTCTTCCCAGTTTTCTGATCATGTGTTGGATGCAACACAGGCTTTTGTTCGGCCACTGACCGAAGCGGAACTGGCAGGATTACCCGATAGCAGTGTGGCGCTGCTCAAGCAGCTCGGCCAGCAACACCAGCAACAGCACGCCGTCGCCACCTTAGATGCACCCGCTTATATTGCAATTCAGACCTACGCGGACGACCGCGCACTCCGCGAAGCGCTCTATCATGCCTATGTCACACGGGCTTCAGAACTAGGTGATCCAGCGCATGATAACAGTGGATTGATGGCTGAAATTTTGGCCTTACGCCAACAAAAAGCACAATTGTTGGGCTTTGCCAACTATGCCGAACTGTCACTGGCCAGCAAAATGGCCGACGATGTTGACCAAGTAATTGGGTTTTTACACGACCTCGCTGACAAAGCACGTCAGCCCGCCTTACGCGATCTGGCACAGCTACAGGCCGAAGCCCATAGCGCTGGCTACGATCAACTACAGCCATGGGATACGGCTTATCTGTCCGAAAAAATCAAACAGCGTGAATTTAAGCTATCACAAGAAAGCCTAAAACCCTACTTTCCTGCGCCTGTGGTGATTCAAGGATTATTCCAAATCGCAGCACGGCTCTATGGCATTCAAATCGAAGAAAAAACTACCAGCGTCTGGCATGAACACGTACGCTACTACGAAATCAGCGAGCAAGGTCGTGTGATCGGTGGATTTTATCTAGATTTATATGCACGG
>JAYXXU010000169.1:0-5186 GCA_036019135.1 Pseudomonadota bacterium
ACCCAAACCGCATCGGCGGTTGCCCCTCCTCCTCAACGATCTGCCGCGCCACAAACAAAATCAACTGCCGTAACCAACGATGAGCAGGATGATGATGCAATAACGGACACCATGCCATCTTCAGCTCAAATTCAGGGATATAAAACGGCGGTTCTTTAATCACAATCTGATCATTTTGTGCCTGCATTTGAGCAACACGAGTAGGCAAGGTCGCCACCAAATCCACATTGGCCGCCAATAACGCAGGCATCTGATAATGGCGGGTAAAAATACTAATCTTACGCTTTTGACCAATCCGATCTAAAGCCTGATCAATCCAGCCCAAGCCGCCTGACTTATCAGGATTCACCCCGAACCCCACTCCCATACCTGTTTTAGACACCCAAATATGCTGGGCTTCGAGATAATTTTTTAGATTAAACTGTTGCACAATCGGGCTATTGGCACTCAATAGACAGCTAAAACTATCACGCCAGACCAACACTTGATGGAACGATTGAGGAATCTCATTAAAGCGATTGATCGCCAGATCAACCTTGCCCTGCTCCATGTCGCGATACGACACATCACTTGGGGTCAAAAAATCCAAAACCACATTCGGCGCTTCACTACGCATCGCCTTGACTAAGCGCGGCACCAGTGTCGCCTCAGCATAGTCCGAGGTCATGATCCGAAAGACACGAGTGCTGGTATAGGGTCGAAACTCCGTGCGTGGCTCTAAAATCTGAGATAAATCCGCCAACACCTCATGAATGTGTGGCTGCAACTCCAAGGCACGTTCGGTCGGGGTCATGCCTTCACTAGAACGAATCAACAACGGATCATTGAACAAGGTACGCAGACGACGCAGAATATTGCTCATGGCAGGTTGCGTCACACCCAACTGCTCTGCGGCGCGCGTTACATTTTTTTCTCTGAGCAATACATCCAGATAAATTAATAGATTCAGATCAACCCGCTCAAGATTCATAAAATAAATACCAAAACAACGCCTAATAAACTGGCTAAATTATGACACAAATCAACACCACAACCCAGCAAGACCG
The DNA here is from genome assembly GCA_036019135.1 of Pseudomonadota bacterium. Taxonomy (GTDB): domain Bacteria; phylum Pseudomonadota; class Gammaproteobacteria; order Pseudomonadales; family Moraxellaceae; genus JAYXXU01. The sequence goes on from JAYXXU010000169.1 coordinate 1,047, forward strand.
CCGCAGCATGATCCACCCATCATATGCGTTTCTGCATTATTGCATTTCGTAGAAAAATACTGAAGATAAGTCTGATAAATTGGCTAAATTATCCCACAAACTTTAGACTGCGTTCACTGTTAAAGGGTTCAGTGTTCATTGTTTGGGACACAAACCTTGCTCCCCCCTTCATCCACGACAGGACTATGTCATGACTACGTATCAATCTGCGCTTGAGCACGTTCGTGCAGTTAAAGCCAAACTCGGCGGCACTTGGGGTGCAATTCACCCAGAAGACGCAGCACGCATGATCGTCCAAAACCGTTTCCGTACTGGTTTGGATATTGCCAAATACACCGCAGCCATCATGCGTCAAGACATGGCTGATTACGATGCAGACAGCAGCAAATACACCCAATCACTGGGCTGCTGGCACGGCTTTATCGCTCAGCAAAAAATGATTGCCAACAAAAAATACTTCGGCACCACCAGCAAGCGTTATATCTACCTGTCAGGCTGGATGGTTGCTGCATTGCGCTCTGAGTTTGGTCCTCTACCAGACCAATCGATGCACGAAAAAACTTCTGTGCCTAAATTGATCGCTGAAATCTACACATTCTTGCGTCAAGCTGACGCTAAAGAATTGAACGATTTGTTCCGCGCAATGCAAAAAGCTGAAGCGGCTGGCGACACTGCGAAAGTTAAAGAATTGGAAAGCCAAATCGACAACTTCGAATCGCATGTTGTGCCAATCATTGCCGACATCGACGCTGGTTTCGGTAACGAAGAAGCGACTTATTTGTTAACCAAGCAAATGATCGAAGCGGGTGCTTGTGCAATCCAAATCGAAAACCAAGTGTCTGACGCAAAACAGTGTGGTCACCAAGCTGGTAAAGTTACTGTTCCACACGAAGATTTCTTGGCTAAAATCAACGCAGTTCGCTTTGCGTTCTTGGAACTGGGCATTGACGAAGGCGTGATCGTTGCACGTAATGACTCTGAAGGTGCTGACCTGACTCAGAAGATCCCTGTATCAAAAGAAAAAGGCGACATCGCTTCTCAATACATCAGCTACCTCGATACCCAAGAAATCGACATCGCTGACGCAAATGAAGACGAAGTGCTGATCAAGCGTGATGGCAAACTGCATCGCCCAACTCGTCTGGCTTCTGGCTTGTTCCAGTTCCGCGAAGGCACACAAATTGACCGTGTTGTTCTAGACTGTATTACCAGCCTACAAAACGGCGCTGACATGTTGTGGATCGAAACCCCAACACCAAACGTTTCGGAAATCGCCCACATGGTTAACCGTGTGAAAGAAGTGGTTCCAAACGCCAAGCTGGTATACAACAACAGCCCTTCGTTCAACTGGACACTGAACTTCCGTCAGCAAGCGTATGACCGCTTTGTTGCTGAAGGCAAAGACGTTTCTGCCTACGACCGTGCTAAGCTAATGAGCGCTGACTATGACAACAGCGAACTGGCTGCCGTTGCAGACGAAATGATCCGCACCTTCCAAGCAGATGCTGCTCGTGAAGCTGGTGTCTTCCATCACCTGATCACTCTGCCTACCTACCACACTGCTGCATTGTCTACACACGAATTGGCGAAAGGCTACTTCGGTGAAGAAGGCATGTTGGCTTATGTTGCTGGCGTACAACGTAAAGAAATCCGCGGCGGCATCGCTTGCGTTAAGCACCAAGCCATGGCTGGTTCAGATATCGGTGATGATCACAAAGAGATTTTCTCTGGTGACAACGCACTGAAAGCTGGCGATGACAGCAAAAACACCATGAACCAATTTGGTGGCTAATCTGATTTGATCGTCATGATCCCATGGCGATCAATCTCGCGTGATCCCGCGAATCGGGGTTGGTGAATTCGTTCAATCAACCCCACATCATCCCCGTAGTGATCCTACGGGGATTTTTTATGGGTGGATTTTGGGTGGCAGTGCCGACTAGATCATGTGTCAGTCCAATCCTGTCTAGCAATAATCCCGTGCCGATGCGCCTAACTTCGCTATTCTGCGGACATTCGCCACTGGCGCAACTCCCTGCGCCACCGCTTGGGGGCAAATTATGTTACATCTATTACTACTCATCGCCGCGGTTTCACTGATCTCAGTAGCAACACTGCTGTTTTGTTTACGGCGTTATGCACCTTATGCCAAATCTGCATCTGGCCTGTTAATCACCTTTGGGATTGCCTTTACTTTTTTGGGCATTGCGCTCGGTCTGCGTGACTTTAACGCTAGTAATGCCAGCAACAGCCTCCCCGCCCTGATTGAAGGGATTAAACTCGCGTTTTGGGGTTCACTGGCAGGCGTCGTCGGCTCGATTATTGTCAAAGTCCGCTGGATGTTTTTTGATACCAATGATCAAGAAAATCTAGATGATTTGGCACGCGAAAAACAGTTTTTTGCCAATCAAGCCGAATTTACGGCAGGCATGCAGCAACTAAATGATGCTTTTAAAACCTTTGCCACCAACCAAGCCGAACAAAACACACGGATTTTTATGGAAGCCCTTCGCGGGGCGATTGCGGAGTTTAATCGCAACCTGACCAATCAATTGGGTGAAAATTTTAAATATTTTAATCAAGGCATTGTGAATCTCATCACTTGGCAAGAAGGCTATAAGCACCACCTTGAAAAACAAAATATGCTCTATACCGACTGCCTAGAACGTTTAGAGCAAACCCATGCGTTGTTTGCAGACTTTGTCAGTCGAGCTGATCACTTTGCCCAAACTGCATCGGTTTTGGATCAACAACTGATCACATTAGAACAGCGCCAAGCTCTGATTGATCAACAGATGGATACGTTTTATAGCTCATTGGGTCAACGTGTCCTTGATGTCGAAGGGATTCGTGCCAAGCTCGAACATAGCCTTGAGTTACTACATCAAGGCAGCCAGCAACAGCTCAGTGCCATTCAGACGCTACATCAGCAATCCAACCAGGCATTCTTGGACACTCAACAACAGGTCAATGATCAGTGGCTCGTGACCCAACACGCTCAAGAACAGGCGATGACGGAAGCATTAAATGCATTCAGTCGTCAGTTGGTGTCGTTATCGAGTCAATTTGTCACTGACTATCAACCCTTGACGCAAAAACTCAAGCAAGTGGTTGAGATGAGCCGAGAGTTGACATGATTAATCGTATTCTTGCCCGTCGCCAGAATGATGCAGATGATCACTGGATCAGTCTGAGTGACATCATGACCTCATTGATGATGTTATTTTTGCTGATCAGTGTGATTTATATGCTGCAAGTGCAAGAGTCTGTCGATTTGCCCAAGATCTTTAAAGAAGATCAGACCGCATTGCATAGTCAAATGCAACAGACCTTTGAAGGCAAATTGACGCAATGGGGGGCTTTGCTGAGTCCTGATTTGAGTGTGCGTTTTAATCATGCGGACGTTCAGTTTATGGCGGGATCAGCGGCACTGCGCCCACAGTTCCAACACGCATTGGATGACTTTTTTCCGCAATACATCAAAATTTTACATGATCCCCAATATGCAGATCGGATTAAAGAAATTCGGATCGAAGGCCATACGTCTACGCAATGGGCACAGGATACGCCTTTGGATGAAGCTTATCTCAATAACATGCAACTCTCACAGCAACGCGCCCAAGCCACACTGATTTATTTGCTGACGCAATCCCCGCTTTCAACGATTGAAAAAGCTTGGCTCAAACCACGCTTACGGGCAATTGGTTATTCGTCTGCACAGCCACTCAATAGCCAAGGTCAACCGATTCAAACACCTGAAGCTGAAGACCCTATCCAATCGCAACGAGTGGAGTTTCGAGTGGTTACTGATGCGGAAGATCGCATTCGTCAGATTGCAGCAGGTCAATAATCATGCTGGATTTTTTACAAGATGAGAGCTGGAATGCTTTACGCCGCCAAATGAATGCACCCTTGGTCTCGGCTGACGCAGTTCCCGCAGGCATCGTCGGTGGATTATCCCACGTTGAGCAGCAGGCCATTGCTACTGAAGGCATTCAGACCACACTGGATCAACTGTATCTCGCACCTGATCAGACTCTGTTATATCGTGATGCCCGCGTGAGTGTGATCCTACACGATGCTGCTGACACAGATCACCTGCTACATATTGCCCATTGCGCAGTTATTGCACAGCATTAC
>JAYXXU010000170.1:0-5946 GCA_036019135.1 Pseudomonadota bacterium
TGTATTGTTGAGACCAAATGAGAAGTGGAATGACCTTTGATGTAAGCCCTGCCCAATGGTTTAAGTGCCTTGCGGATGACACCCGTGTCCGCATGGTGCTATTGATCGTGCGTGAGCAAGAGCTGTGTGTATGTGAGTTGATGGCTGCTTTGGATGAGAGCCAGCCGAAGATCTCAAGACACTTGGCACAGCTACGTGCATGTGGACTGTTGGCGGATCGTCGCCAAGGTCAGTGGGTGTATTATCGGCTACATCCAGAGCTACCCAACTGGGTGCGACAGGTGCTGGATACGACTTATCTGGCACAGCAGGAGTGGTTGGCATTAGATCAAGTACGATTATCTCAAATGGGTGACAGTCGTCCATTGCGTACCTCCGCGTGTTGTGCTTGATGTGGTGAACTTTGAGTGGACATTAATCAAGTCGATGCCTCCAGTAGATCATCCACATGAATCTGTGGGTTGAAGAAAAAAAACAGTTTTCACCTTCTAAGCCTATCCTTGAACAGCGTATGATTAGCGGTTATGTGCAGTGATTGTTCATCTGTCCTGCAAAAAACCTGCATCGCTGACATTAGGGTAGATATTCGTGCAACAAAAACCAATTTCAAATGTCATGATGATGGCTGCTGGTACTGGTGGTCATGTTTTTCCTGCGCTTGCCGTTGCCGAACAACTCCGCCAACAAGGCGTGCAGGTACATTGGCTAGCAACGCCTGCTGGCATGGAGCATCGACTGGTCAAGCCCAGTGGCATTCCTTTATATCCAATTGATATTCAAGGGTTGCGTGGCAATGGCGTGAAGCGTTTACTGCTTGCCCCTTTCAAAATTCTCAAAGCTACATTGGCGGCGATTCGGTTGATGCGCACGTTAAAGATTGATGCGGTGGCGGGGTTTGGGGGATATGTGGCAGGGCCTGGTGGCTTAGCAGCGCGGATTTTGGGCATTCCGATTGTGATCCACGAGCAAAATGCCGTGGCAGGCATGACCAACACCCAGTTGGCACGGATTGCGACCCGCGTGCTACAGGCTTTTCCAGACACGTTTGCTCCCAGTCCCAAAGTACAGACCACAGGCAACCCTGTTCGCCAGCAAATCTGTGACTTACCCTCACCCGCCGCACGCTATATGAACCGTACGGGCGCGTTTCGTGTGTTGGTGATTGGTGGGTCTTTGGGCGCTCAGGCGCTGAATGAGCGAGTGCCAGCGGCATTGGCTTTGCTTAAGCAGCCGATTGAGGTCAAACATCAATGCGGTCAAGCTCAGCTCGAGACAACGCGCCAGCATTACCTACAAGCTCAACAGCAAAAAACTGATTTAACTGTGGATGTCTTGCCGTTTGTGGAGGATATGGCCGCAGCTTATGCGCATGCCGATTTGATTATTTGTCGGGCAGGTGCGCTGACGGTGACCGAAGTGGCGACTGTCGGATTACCTGCGATTTTTGTCCCACTGCCGTCAGCGGTGGATGATCACCAAACTGCCAATGCAGGCTATTTGGCCAATGCAGGCGCAGCGTTGATTTGTGCGCAAGCGACGCTCACGCCAGAATCATTGGCCACGTCGATTGGTAACTTATTAAACCGTCAAACCCTGCTAAACATGGCTGAAAAATCCCGTGCCAAAGCCCAGCCCAGCGCGACTGCGACTGTGGTTGCGTCGATTTTATCTGTGAAGTCCTAAATCCTGCCGACGTTGGAGTTGAGTATGTCCCATCCTGTTGCGCCAAGTCCCAAAAACACACGACTGATCGAAATTCCTGAAATGCGTCGTATTCGGCGGATTCACTTTATTGGGATCGGTGGGGCAGGCATGTGTGGGATTGCCGAAGTGCTGCGCAATCAAGGCTATGAGATTTCGGGTTCAGACATTAAAGCCAGCAAGAACACGGCACGTTTGGAGCAAATGGGCGTGCAGGTGTTCATCGGTCATCGTCCAGAAAATATCATCGGGGCGCATGTGTTGGTGGTGTCTACAGCGATTGATGCCGAAAATCCAGAAATTAAAGCCGCGATTGAGCAGCATATTCCGTTAGTACGCCGTGCAGAGATGTTGGGTGAACTGATGCGCTATCGGCATGGGATTGCCGTGGCAGGTACACATGGCAAAACCACAACCACGAGCTTGCTGACCTGTATGTTGGCAGAAGAGGGACTCGATCCGACCTATGTGATTGGTGGCTTGCTGAATCGTACAGGCACGAATGCTGCTTTGGGGGCGAGTCGCTATTTGGTGGCGGAAGCAGATGAGAGCGATGCATCTTTTTTGCATTTACAACCGATGGCCGCGATTGTGACCAATATTGATGCTGATCATATGGAAACCTATGGCGGCAGTTTTGAGACACTCAAAGACACGTTTATTCAGTTTTTGCATAATTTGCCGTTTTATGGTTTGGCGGTGGTTTGTGGGGATGATCCCGTGGTGCGTGAGTTGTTGCCGCGCATTGGGCGGCCATTGCTGACCTATGGCTATGCTGAAGATAATGATATTCGTGCTGTCGATGTGCAGCAGATGGGAATGCAAACGCGCTTTACAGTACTGCGAAAAGATCATGCGCCGCTCGTGGTGGTGCTGAGCATTCCAGGCTTACATAATGTGCTGAACGCGCTAGCAGCGATTGGCGTTGCGACCGATGAAGGTGTGTCTGATCTGGCGATTCAGCGGGCATTGGAAGGTTTTAGTGGGGTGGGTCGTCGCTTCCAGATTCAAGGGGAGTTTGCAGTACCAACAGGTGGTGTGGTCAAACTGATAGATGATTACGGTCATCACCCTAAAGAAGTGGATGCAACCATTAAAGCATTGCGCCAAAGCCATCCTAGCCAGCGCTTGGTACTGTTGTTTCAGCCGCATCGGTTTAGTCGAACGCGTGATTGCTTTGATGATTTTATTGAGGTGTTATCGCAAGCCGATGTGTTGTTATTGATGGAGGTCTATTCGGCTGGCGAAAAACCCATCGTTGGCGCGGACAGTCGCAGTTTGGCACGTAGCATTCGTCTGCGAGGACAGGTTGAACCAATTTTGGTCGAGCCCTTTGAGACCCAATTGCCGCAGATTTTACGCAGTGTCTTGCAGGCAGGCGACGTACTGCTAACACAAGGTGCAGGCAATGTGGGAAGTGTGTCGAACGATTTAGCCCGTCATGGCTTATATCTGTGTGATATACCGACAGCACAACCGTGATGTCAAACCAGCAAGTGATCAACATAGACCGTTTTTGATGAGATTGAAGGGATGGGTAACATGAGTGGCGCGGTGTTTGGCAAAGTAGCGGTGTTGTTGGGTGGACACTCTGCTGAGCGGGAAGTATCCCTAAATAGTGGCAAGGCCGTGTTGTCGGCATTGCAAGGCGCAGGGGTTGATGCGGATGGGTTTGATCCTGTCCAGCGGTCGATTGCTGAGTTGGCACAGTATGACCGTGCTTTTATTGTCCTGCATGGGCGTGGTGGTGAGGATGGTCAAATCCAAGGTCTGTTGGAGTGGATGAAAATCCCATATACGGGTTCAGGGGTGTTGGCCTCTGCGCTGGGCATGGATAAGGCGCGCACCAAGCAGCTTTGGTTGGGCTGTCATTTGCCGACGGCAGGCTATCGCTTGTTGACGGCTGAGACGGATTTTGCGGCTGTGGTGTCAGAATTGGGCTTGCCACTGATTATCAAGCCTGTACATGAAGGTTCTAGTATCGGTATGAGCAAAGTGAACCATGCTGAGGAGTTAGCACCTGCATATGAGGCTGCTAGCGAGCATGATGCGGTCGTGATGGCGGAGCGCTGGATTAGTGGGCGCGAGTTTACTGTGGTGATTTTAAATGGTGAGGCGTTGCCTGTGATTCGGTTGCAGCCGCCTGCTGATGCTGCTTTTTATGATTATCAGGCCAAATATCTGCGTAACGATACGACGTATGGTATTCCATGTGGTCTGCCTGCTGCCCAAGAAACTGAGTTACAACAGTTGGCTTTACGCGCCTTTCATGCGGTGGGTGCAACGGGCTGGGGTCGTATTGATGCCATGCAGGATGAACAAGGCCAATTTTGGTTATTAGAAGTCAATACAGTGCCAGGGATGACCGATCATAGTTTAGTGCCGATGGCCGCTGCTGCGACTGGACTTTCTTTTCCACAGTTGTGCTTGTCGATTTTGTCACAAACTTTGGATGTGAATGACTCCACTCATGGCTGAGCTTCCTGACTATCTTCGCCCACGTCGACCCAAACCGACTCCTGTTGCTGTCAATTGGCCAGCACGGTTGTCTTGGGCAGGCAGTTGGCTACTCATGCTGCTTGCTTTGGCACTATGCGCAGTTGGGGTATGGCGTTTGGTACAGACTATCCAGTCTGCACCCACTGCTGAAGTGCGTGTGGTGGGGGAGCTGAGTCAACCACAGCGTATGGCTTTGCAGTCGCGTTTGCAGCCGTTGGTGAGTGCAGGGTATTTCACGGCGGATTTGGCCACGATTCGAGATGGTGCTTTGGCACTGCCTTGGGTCGATCAAGTGAAAGTCACCCGCCAGTGGCCTGATGGGATTGTAGTCCGCGTGTTGCCACGGCATCCCGTTGCACGGTGGGGTAGTGGTCGTCTATTGAGTGACCAAGGGGTGGTGTTTACTGAGGTGACACCTGTTGATCGGCGTGATTTGCCATTGTTACATGGGCCAGCTAGCCAGAGTCAGGTCATGATGCAGCAATATCAGAAGATTAATCAGTGGTTTGCCCCCTTGGGTATTCGCCTACAAGAGTTGCACCTTACGGAGCGTATGACGTGGTTTATGAAGTTTGATTCTGATTTACGGGTTATCGTCGATCAGGAACAAACCCATACCAAACTGCAACGTCTAAGCTATTTGGCACAGCAAGGATTGCATGATGCGTGGCCGCATGTGGCGGCAATTGATTTACGCTATCGCAACGGTATGGCATTACAGTGGAACAGTGGTCGTCCGCCTTTGATTCGAGAGGGTCAGTTTGTTCGAGCGGAGCTACCCAGCGTCTCTACCGCGGTTGATAGGCTGCCGTAGGCTATCGGATGGGAGTGGTTCAATGTTGTTTTTAATATATTTTTGGGATAGACCATGACGGATTCACTACCATCAATTGTCGCTATTGATGTGGGTACGCACAAGATTTCGGTATTGGTCGGGCGTATTCATGCACCAGATCGTATTGAGGTGATTGGCATGGCACATGCCCCCAACCGTGGCATGAGCAAAGGCGTCATTAAAAATATGGATAAGGTGGTGGCTGCCATCAAAGAGGCCGTTGCACAGGCCGAAGACATGGCCGATTGCCGTATTCATACAGCGTGGGTAGCGATTCCGAGTCCTGACCTCAAGAGCTTTAATGCCTCTGGCCGTACCCCTGTTATGAACGGCACGGTGGGCACGACAGAGATTGTACGCACGTTGGAAATGGCCAAGAGTAGTCACTTGATGCCAGACCATTACCTAATCAATGCTGTGCCGCTAGGTGTTGCGATTGATGATCATCCTGAGTGGGTTGATCATCCAGTCGGGATGGCTGCAACACATATTAATGGGCATTATCACCTGATGATGTTGCCGATAAATACCATGCAAAACCTTGAGCGCGCGATGAAAAGTGCAGGGGTCGGTATTGAGCGGATGATCATTTCTAGTCTTGCAACGGCTGAAGCCGCCTTGTTGCCAGATGAGCGTGAATACGGGGTGTGCCTGATTGATATTGGTGCAGGCACGACCAATATTGCCGTATATTTAGAAAGCCGCCTGATCCTCAGTCATACCATTCAGCGGGGAGGAGAGCATGTCACCCGTGATATTGCGGCAGTGCTACAGACCAGCACTGAACAAGCCGAAAACCTCAAGATTCGTCATGGCTGTGTGGATCGTGCCAGTATTAAGCCTGATCAGATGATACATGTGCCGGGTGTGGGGGCAACTCCTGGATTGACGGTTTGTCGGATTGAGTTGGC
>JAYXXU010000171.1:0-8072 GCA_036019135.1 Pseudomonadota bacterium
CAGTGCTGAATGCTATGTCCAAGGGCAATCGGTGAACGGGTGGTGGCGCTAAATTTGACCTGTGCGCCTTGTGCGGCCAGTTGTTCCGCCAGCAAAAACGGCGGCCAGACAAATTCATTACTGCCCAACACCAAAATCCGTTCGCCCGCTGTGGCCGTCGCGTGGAGTTCCAGCCTTGGGGTCAAGGTCGGTGTGCGTCCCCATGTATGCTGTGGCGTGACTGGCCATGCGCCAACTGCGACACTATCGACCATCGGCATATTGGGATCGGGCACGTTTGGGGTGGCGTGCCATTGCCATGTGCCTGCCAGTAGGTTGACCGCGTGATGTTGCAGCCCCGCAAACTGTAGCGGCGGCGCCCAATCGGCAAGTACAGCCGTGACCACGTGCGTGAGCTTGGGCAAGTGGCTTTGGCGCAGGGAGTGGGTCAGATTAATAAAGGTCTGCCCAGTCGAGGCTTCGTCATCGACCAAAATCAGCGTACGCGTGGCGGCCAGTTGTGCGGCAATCTTCGGATCAGTGCTGCCGTACAGCAGGTGTGCTGGGGCGTGGCTGTGTTCTTCCCGAAATTCAGCCAGTAGTGGCGCGTCAATTGGGTGGCGCGTGGTGGCGAGGAATAACGCATTTGGGTAGCGTTGTTGCAGCACTTGATGCACGCCAGCGGCCAGTCCAACTGCGGTTTCGGCCATGCCAATCAATAAGATCGGTTCGGGCAGGTCATCGGGAATCTGTGCCGCCAGATCGCTAAAGGCACGGCGCATCTCGCTTGGTGCAACTGGAATATGCCGTCCCAGCACTTTGGAGACGAACAAAAACGCTCGCTTGGGGTTGATGCGTTCGGCAAAGCCGAGCAGGTCGTGTAGTGGCCAGTGCTCGCGGGTGGGGGTGAGGTGCAGTTGCCCGCGACTTAGTTCAACATTCATCATAAAATGGCTCAATGAGTTAAAGGCTTGTGAACGGCTTTTTTTAGATAATCCGATACTCTGTTAGCCCTTTTGTAAGGCTGGGCAGTTTGAATTCATCCATGTCGCCTTCAATAATAAGCTGCCATGATGCTTTATAATCTTGGCCGACACAGTCCTCCACAAAATCACGCTCTCCAGCAACCATACAATAATAGCCATTGACAAAAAGCAGAATGAAGTCCAACTCACGGTTAAAGCAGTAAAAAGACCCTGTATAGTCCTTGACCATCGAACACCAAACCGATGCAAAAGTTTGCGGCTCACTTGGCCCCTTAGCAATGGCTGGAGGCGTGAAATATTTAACCGCTTCATAGTCCTCAAGGCTCATTGGCTTTACAAAGTTGGATGAGGGCATAAAAAACAATTCCGTACCCTCGGGGACTTTATCGCAAAAGGCTGCAATAAAGTCATCGATAGTAGAGTCGTACGTTGAATAATCGTAAACCTCAAGAAAAACACCAACCACAAAACTTCGCTTATGGATATATAAAGCATTAAGCCTCAGCCCATCCACTTCAATTTCGTTCAATACACGCCAGCATTGTTTAACCTCATTTAACGTGACGTCAAACAAATGCTTGGATTTTGGGATGTTAATGTCGGGATTTATCAACTCATCATGCGTGCGATCATACCAAGGCTTATTTTTTTCAGTCATGGGTGTATCTCACTTCAATAAAATCTTGACCATCCGTACACGACCAAAAATCACCGCTGACAACTGACCTGCCAAATCGCCTTTTGTGCTTGTTTGACCAGTTGGGTCTGGCTAAGCGGCGACATACCGATGGGTTGTTGTGCCATTGCTTGCGACTCAAAGCCAATCGTATCCAGCAATGCCCAAATCAAATAATGCTTCACCGCAAAATTCATGTTTTGTGCATTCATCAACGACGAGGTCACCATGCCCAACACCTGACCCTGTTGATCTAGCAACGGACTGCCACTCGAACCCGACTGAATCGGCGCAGTAAATTGCAATCGGCCAATATCCTCTTGATAGCCGCGTAAACTCGAAATACAACCCTGCGTGACCTGTAAATGACTGCCGATTAATCCCGACAACGGATAGCCCAACGCGGTGACCGACTCGCCCAACTCACCCGCACGGCCTTGATGCACTGGCAACACATGCGGCAAATCTTGTTCATTGATCAGCAACACCGCCACGTCATTCGGTCGATCCATTGCGATACATTGCGCAGTACGGCGACCTTGTAGCGAACTGAGTTGGATTTGGCGGGCTTCATCGGCGACATGCGCACAGGTCAACAGATGACGCGGACTGATCGCAAAGGCCGTACCTGTCCAGTCATTTGGTTTGTCGTCGTCATTGCCATAACCACCACGCCCTGTACCACCTTGCCCTTGTCGGTCTGGTGGAGTGTGGTTGGCGGTTGGATGTTTTTCGTCGAGTGCCAATTCCAAGCGGCGACCGAGAGCGGCCAAGCCATACGGTGAGCCTTCGGCCAGTGCGCGTAGCTTCCATTGACCGTTACGTTGATACACCTCTAGCACGATCATCGCGCTATCGGTACTGCTGCGTAACGGCGGTGTGTAGTGAATATCATCAGTGGTGCAGTGCAATTTGCATTCGACTTGCCCCAGCGTGGTTTTGCTGGAATAGCTATACAGTACTAGCATCAGGTGTTGGCTGTTGGGCGGGACTTGGCTGAGTTGGAGTTGCCATGCTGCCCCGTGTTCAATGGCTTCGACACTTGCCCAGTCGGTTGGGCTTTGTAGATAGGCAGGTGTGCCAGTTGGTTTACGCTGTGCATCTAATGCCAGCCAGACCAAACCGAGTTGCTCACCGATCTGCTGCTGTCCTTGCAGCGTGACGTGAATGCATGGCGCGTGGCCAGACAGCGCAGTATTTGCACCCAATACCAGATCAACCATGATTACTCACCCGAATCGCTATTGATGAAAACACTCGTGGTCAGTGGTCGCACGATCACTGGGCTATGCGTCTGCATGGCTGGCACGGGCAGACCTAAACGCCGCAACACACAAATCGCTGCCAGATTCAGCCCCGTATGCATCGTGTAGCCAATGCCACCCGACGGGCGAGCGTTGATCTCCAGCACATGTTGCTGGCCGTGCGCATTGGCTTTACTTTGCAGGTTGACGATCCCATCACAACCAAATAATGCCACCACGCGCCGCGCCAGTTCGATCACCTCATGCTCCAGCATCAGGCATTGGGTTTTGTCAGCGCGTTTGTCGCGTGCGACGGCGGCGATGACTTGACCTGCTTCACAGACCATATCGACAGAATATTCTGTTCCCGACAGATACTGCATCACCAGCATTGGTTTCGGCTCAGTTTGCGCGCTATAGCTGTCGATAAACAGTTGGGTATTCACGCGGCGATCGTCTGGATTTAAAAAACAGCGAAATGGCGATAAATCATCGATCAGTCGCCAAAACCCTTCGCCAAAAATGCCGTGCACGGGCTTGATACACAGTGCATGTTGGTCACGTTGCGCCGCAACTACCTCGGCTAACGCTTGGCCATTGTTGACCACCCAACCACTGGCAACAGGAATACCAGCTTGCAGACAGCGTTCGGCAAACACTGCTTTACTATCCAGATCCAGCAGATCTTGTAGGCGGGTTGCGCCAGTGATCAGGTCAATCCCCGCCGCCTCAAACGCTGCCCGATGTGGTTCATACACTTGGCCGCGTCGCCCTGCCCAAACCAGCTTAATCTGGTGCTGTTGCGCGGTATCGAGTACCCACTGCACACGCTCAGCATCATCGGCAGGTTCGCGCCAAGCGTGATCCGCGCAATCGGTAATCTCTGGACGGCATTTGCGATGTGAGGCGTATAGCGGTATGTCGGCGGGGAGGGCTGGCCTGATGGCTTGTAGTAAGTCGCGTTGACTGGATTGTCCTTCTAGAAGCCACACGGCCATGATGTCTGCTACCTAAGTATTCGGTTTAAATGAAAAAGATGAAAAACGCATGCTGAATCTAGCACAGCATGCGTTGATTTGGACAGATAGCGTGGACTAATCCACAGATGACTTAGAGTTGCGCGGTCATTTGTGGCATCAAGTCATGGAAAGTGCTGCCTTTGGCGGTTTCACCAATCGCATGCATTTTCCACTCGCCATTATGACGGTACAGTTTGGCCACGATCAGCGCGGTATGTGCGCCTTGACAAGACAGGTTGAACTTGGCAACTTCTTGGCTGTTTTGTGCGTTGACCAAGCGGCAATAGGCATTTTGTACTTTTTCAAAACTCTGACCGCGAAAGCTATTCACAGTAAACATCAGGGTTTTGACATTGGCAGGTACACGATTCAGATCAACAGTGATGCTCTCATCATCGCCATCTCCCGCGCCAGTGCGGTTATCGCCAGAGTGACGAATGCTACCGTCTTTGCTGGTCAGTTGCGCAAACCAAATGGCATCGACGGGCTGAGCTTGTTCATCGAACATCAAGCATGAGGCATCCAGATCAATATCTTCTGATCCGCCACCGAAACCAAAGAAGCCTTTACTTTTGGCGACGTCCCAGCCGAGTCCCATGGTGATTTGGGTCAGGCTGCTGCCTGCGGTTTTGTCGAGGGAGATTTTTTGACCTTTTTCCAGACTAACAGCCATGTTGCTGCTCCTTGTGAAGTGATTGAAACATCATAAAACCTAACTGCCACCGAGCTTGGAATGTAGCCAAGTCACGGTATTCTGTCGATTGCGTGAGCAGACCACGATGCGGCCTGAGCCACGAAAACGCAGTACCATGCCTTCGCCGCTGGTCGCACTATTGATGAGATTGCCCAAAAATCCAGTTTTTTGGGTGGTACTCATGGAGAGCTCATATTCAAGTTGCGAGTCCCAACAGACCACATGACCATTATCGACGATCACTTGTTTATCAGGAGTAACTTCCAGCTCAAATAAAGAGCCTGCACCTGACACCACCAGTTGCCCAACGCCACCCGTATGCATTACCAAAAAGCCGCCATTATCGCCAAACAACGCACCACCGATGCTGCTGTTAATTTTGACTTTGATTTCGACCTTATCAGTTGCGGCAACAAATGCCCCATCGGCCAAGGTGTATTGGCGTTGGCCGACATCCAGAATCTGTAAATCACCATCCAGCGTGGGGGCGAGTAGACAGTCGCCGTCCCCGCGTACCGCCTCGATATGTTGTTGGAATAGGGATTCATCATTGGCAAAGCGCCGTAACAAGGCTTGACCCAGCCCGCCTTGTAGCTTGCCTTTCAGCTCCAAGGTGTCTTCCATCATCACCATGGCATTGCTTTCGCAAAAAATCTTATCACCACGCTGCATCGCTACATGCAAAAACGGCTCGGTCGTCCCGACAAGCGTAAATGTGGTCATTCGGCAATCCTCAGCAAAAATCCATAGAAAAGGCCGACGCCCACACATAGGTAAGCGTCGGCCAAGCTGCATGATCCATGCATCAAATGATCGGTTAAACGTTCACGCCGTACGACGCTGCCAATGGTCCTAAGCCACCGTTAAAGCCTTGACCAACTGCGCGGAATTTCCACTCGCCGTTGTGCTTGTATAGCTCGCCAAACACCATCGCGGTTTCGGTGCTGCTGTCTTCGGACAAATCAAAACGCGCCACTTCTTTTTGGTCGCCTTGATTGACCACACGGATAAACGCATTGCTGACTTGGCCGAAGTTTTGGCCGCGTTCTTGACCTTGATAGATGATGACGCAGAACACGATTTTGTTGACATCTGCACCCACTTTGGACAGATCTATATTGAGGGTCTCGTCATCGCCGTCGCCTTCACCTGTTTGGTTGTCACCTGTATGGACAACGCTGCCGTCAGCCGATTGCTTGTTGTTGAAGAAAATAAAATCACTGTCACTGCGGACTTTATCATTTGCGCCGAGCAAGAATGCAATCGCATCCAAATCGAAGGCTTGGCCATCGGTTGCCCGTGGATTCCAACCCAGACCAACGGTCATTTTGGTCATGCTTGGAGCTTCTTTGCTCAGGTTAACGTTACCGCCTTTGGTCAGGCTAATTGCCATCGTCATTACTCCTTGATGATTGATAAACCAACTGACTGATGGTGGTTGCGCCTTTGCCCAATGATTGGGTTTGGTCTACCACCATCGCGCCCTTACTCTAGCGATTATGCTGGGTTGAGTTTGTTGTGTTTTATTGACGCAAACACCGCCCAAACGATAAACGCGACACCAATTAAGCCCGTAATCAGTTCGGGTACATGGTATTGCATGCTGATCAACATGATCACAGCCAACGCAGCAATCGCATAATGCGCCCCATGCTCCAGATAGATATAGGCATCCAGGGTGCCTTTATCGACCAGATAGATGGTCATTGAGCGCACAAACATCGCCCCAATCGCCAGCCCTAACATGATGATGATCACATCGCTGGTGATCGCAAACGCACCGATCACCCCATCAAAACTAAACGAGGCATCCAACACTTCGAGATATAAAAAGCCAGCAATCCCGCCACGCTGTACGGCTTTGCCAAGTTCTTCACCGTCATCATCATTGCCTGCGAGCAGGTTGCTGAGGACACTCACGCCAACATAGGTCAGAATGCCCCATACCCCTGCCATCAGCACCACAAACTGTTTGGCTTCAGGCAGCAACGCCACAGAGGTAAGTAATGCAATCAAGGCTACAAAAATCGCGACAGCATCGACTTTGCCGAGCTTGGAGAGCGTTTCTTCAAGCCAGCCAAACCAATGCACGTCTTTGTCTTGGTCAAACACAAAATTCAGGAATACCAATAACAGGAACATGCCACCAAATGCCGCAATCTCTGCATGATGCTCCATCAGCTTGCTGGAGTATTCTTCAGGGTTATTGAGGGCTAAGCGCGCCACATCGCCCAGACTCATGTCGGCAGTGACCCCGACAATCAGCAATGGGAACAGCAGGCGCATGCCAAAGACTGCGATGAGAATCCCTACCGTCAAGAACAGGGTTTTCCAAAACTCATCCCAATATTTGAGTACAGAGGCATTGACCACTGCATTATCAAACGATAGAGACACTTCCATGATGGCCAAAATACCGACCAACAAAAACGCCGATAACGCGCCAGCCAGTCCGCCGCCGTTAAACCCCCACCACACTGCCAAACCTAAGCAGATCACGGTGAAAATAATCGAAAATCGAAAATGTGCCATAAAACACTCAATAGATGAAAAAAACGTGGCACAGGCAAAGGCCAGTTGACCATTTTCCTGCGCCACGTGGAGAGGTATCTCAATGTGACCAGTTTAACCGAGATTTTGTGGGGCGCTGTGTTTAGATGTTTAAACCGAACTGCTGACACATCGCGCGTAATCCACCAGCATAGCCTTGACCGACCGCGCGGAACTTCCACTCGCCGTTATGCCGATACAGCTCACCAAACACCATCGCGGTTTCGGTCGAGTAGTCTTCGGCCAAATCAAAGCGCACGACTTCTTGTCCAGTCACATCATTAACCACACGGATGAAGGCATTGGCAACCTGACCAAAATTTTGGCGGCGGCTTTCCGCGTCATGGATCGTGACGGTGATGACTACTTTATCCACATCGGCGGGGACGCGTGCCAAGTCGATCTTGATCGCCTCATCATCACCATCACCTTGGCCGCTGCGGTTGTCGCCAGTATGTTCGACCGAGCCATCAGCCGAGCGCAGTTGGTTATAAAAAATAAAATCCGCTTCGCCACGAACTTTGCCTGAGATGTTGAGCAAGAATGCGCTGGCATCCAAGTCAAAATCACCGCCATCGGTGGCACGTTCATCCCAGCCCAAGCCGACGAGGATTTTGCTCAAACTTGGGTCAGTTTTGGTCAGCGATAAGTTGCCGCCTTTGCTTAGAGAAATTGCCATGTGGTGTACTCCTTGTTGTCCTACAGGGGGGGATGAATGAGAAAAATTAATCTTTACTACCAGCAGCCCAGCGCAAGCCCCAACCATAATGCTGGTCGAGTGGCTTTTGACTGGTAAAGTAGCGTACTTCGCGTGACACATGGATACTGCCGCCGCGGTTCTCGAGCATGACCACGCCACACAATGATTTGCCAGCATCGCCTTCAGTCAGGGCAATCTCAATCGGGGGTTGATTCGGTACATAG
>JAYXXU010000172.1:0-1637 GCA_036019135.1 Pseudomonadota bacterium
GTGACAGGATAAAAACATCAAGAAATACCCACCATATCTGCTGGGTAAGGAGTGAGATGCGATGAAGACCAAAACAATCGGTAAGGCTCAAGGATTTGGGCTGGCCATGCTAACCAAGTTTGCCTCCAGCGAATTACCAGATCGACTGCGGGTACGCGATGCAGTTGAAAAGATCCTGTATCACGGCTCTAAAACTGGCTTTCAACTGGTTTCTACCGCGTCGCGTCGGTTTAAGCCTGTACAAGTCAAAGGTCAGGGGCAGGCTGCACGTTTAGATAAACCCAAAAAATCGAGCGTGTTTGATCTGTCTTTGTCAGATGAACAACAAATGGTACGCGATAACCTGTCCCGCTTTGCTCGTGAGGTATTGCGCCCTGCGGCACATGATGCAGATGAAGCACATCAAATGCCCAGTGAAATTTTGACTCAAGCGACTGATCTTGGGCTGATTTATTATGCAGTACCTGAGCAATTCGGTGGGATGGCCACCGAAGAAAGCCTTGTCACACAAATGCTGGCGCTTGAAGATCTTGGCAATGGTGATTTTTCATTAGGATCGGCGTTGTTTACCTCCGTGTCGGTTGCCAATACCTTGACCCGTTACGGCTCTGCGGAGCAACAAGCCAAGTATCTGCCTGCTTTTTTTGAAGAAGATGGATTGATTGCCACATTGGCCTGTAATGAGCCTGTGCCTGTATTTGATCCAATGCTGTTACAGACGGTCGCGACCTCAGTCGGTGGGGATTTTGTGCTGAATGGCGAAAAATCCTTGGTGTTGATGGGCACTGTTGCTGAACTGTTCATTGTCTCGGCAGAGCTAGATGGCGAGCCGACTTTGTTTATTGTTGAAGGTGGGACAGCGGGTCTAACGGTTGCGGCTGAGCCTGCGATGGGACTCAAAGCAGCACAAACTGCACGGCTTAAACTAGAAAGCGTCCATGTGCCCGCGGCCAATCGACTCGATGCCAACTATCGAGAGTTTCTAGATTTGGGGCATTTGGCGTTCTGCGCACTTGCGGTTGGTGCAGGCCAAGCGATTTTGGATTATGTCGTGCCTTATGTGAATGACCGTGTTGCGTTCGGTGAGCCGATTAGTCACCGTCAGAGTGTGGCGTTTATGGTGGCGGATATTGCAGTTGAGTTGGAGGCCATGCAGATGATGACATGGCGTGCCTGTGCGTTGGCTGAAAGTGGGCAGCCATTCCACCGTGAGGCACACCTTGCACGGATTTTATGTGCCGAAAAAGCCATGAAACTCGGAACAGATAGCGTACAACTGTTGGGTGGGCATGGCTTCACCAAAGAGCATCCCGTTGAGCGCTGGTATCGCGACCTGCGTAGCCTTGCCGTGATGCATAACGCAATCAGCTTGTAATCCAATTCGTCAATAGGATGTGATGTCATGAATCTTGAAAATCCCAAAAAATTTGCCATGTTGGTTGAGCAAGCGCACCAAGTGGCCGAAAACGTATTGCGCCCAATCTCTCGCAAATATGACAAAGCAGAACATGCTAAACCCGTAGAACTCAACATGTTGGCTTCCCTGCTCGATGGTATGAATGAAGGGTCAGGAGAGTCTGTTGGCGCAAGCAGCACAGGATCTGGCACCAGCAGTGGTGACCAAGTCGGCGTTAAAA